>JAGLQD010000348.1 GCA_023136985.1 Candidatus Sabulitectum sp.
GCTTAGTATCATGGGAATAAGAATCCCCATCTTGGCATAGCTTCCAGCCATGCCCACGCCACTTTTCCGCACGGACTTCTGGTAATAGAAGAAACCGAGGAAGTAGAGTATTCCTGTTGGTATACCTATAACAAGTGCCCATAAAGCAGAATTCTCAGCAGTCAGAAAGCCTTCAGCACCAGGGTTATTCCCTCCAAGTTGATCAACAAGCCTACCCAAGGACAAATCAGTTAAACTGCCCCAAAGCCCCTTTTTTACAACAAGCCACAGAGAGATGGACGCAGCCATGGTATAGTTCATGGAGAGAATTACAAATCGGTTGTGATTTCGCTCTTCTCCATGCTTCAGAATGAGTGCGATTGCAGTGCTGCAGAAGATGGCTGAAAGAAGATAAATCATTTTCTCAAATGTTTCTCCAGGTTTTTGCCTACAGCCCTCTCAAGTTTGTCTGCCCTGGCGGAACCAAGGAAGGAATCTGTGAAGAGAATAGCAAGTTTGTAAAGTAGGAAGAGCATACCAAGCGGGATGATCATCACATCGAGGAGCCATGTGGCACCGGTTCTAAGGAGAACCTGAGGAAGTACATCTATAAGGTCTTTCATGTCAACTACAATTCCAGCAATAACCTGATACTGCGGGGATGAGATCGATCCGAGATCCGGCCACTCAATGCTTAAGTTAGTGAGAGATCCAGTGACTCGGGGAGGCCAGCCTTCGATTTCAATCAAGCCTGCATGCTTTGCCTCTTCCAGCCTTGATTCAAAGTTTTCCTCGAATTCACCCATTCTCAGATCAAACTCATCCTGTATAGGGGCAGAATAGCTGTTGGAAAGCTTGCCGGATAGAAAAAGAGATGCTGGAATTGCAAAGTAGAACGAGAAAGCCAGTACCCCAAAAAAGAAAGCGAACTTCCTTAGTTGTTCTTTCTTCTTGAACTGCATCAGTCCCAGTAAGATAAAAACAATGCCCAGAAAAAGAGACCCCAGAAAGCCGCAGAGTTCTAGAATGATCTCAAGAGCATATAGAGTAGCAAGGCTTGCGGCGATAAGTTTCCATGTGATATCAATGGAATCGTAAAGAGGCTGTACAATATCCCCTACTTCAATTCCTACCACATCGGAGCCCTCCACCACAGCTACCAGCCCTTTCACGATACTGATCGTTATGAAAGCCGTCAGTGCCTTCTCCTGCGATTTTTCAATGTAGTTTTCAGCTGGGGGAAGAATGACTTTCTGCTGAAATTTTGTCAACACACCGGTGAAAGAGAGAATGGTGAGAAGAAGAAGCACCAACAGGGTTTTTGCTCTGCGATCCACTGTGATTCTCATGGCCATTTACTATTCCTCCTCTTTCGTAGAAATAACACAGAAATTCCCTGGCAAAAATATGTGCCGAACAGGCAGGTGTCAAACCCTTCTTACACAACTGCCGGCCCTTCCGAGCCGGCAGTGCCGCTTGTTTTTTCTGTTTCAGTCCTGGCTTTAGATGTCTTCAGGCTCTGCCTTTGGTTCATTGCGGTTCAGCCATTTGTCAAAGGCGTCCCGACCGTAGTCATTCCAGAACTCCCGGAACGAGTCGTAATGACACTCATGGCCGTTCTCGTTAACATGAATGTGTTCGTCTTCATCGCTCTTGCTCTTAAAATCATTGTCATAGGAGATGGATCGGCCGTTGGATTCCACATGGACATGAGCACCCTTCGTCTTCTTGTGTATTTTCTTTCTTTTGCTTCCTTTGTTTGAGAATGTATTGTGGCTGCCGAAGAAGATATGAGCCAGTACCACCAGGCCAACTGCCTGCCAGTATCCTACTGCAGGAAGGCTGAAGATGGCCGGCATCAGAGCGTTCCAGAGCCACATGACTATAAAACCGAACAAGACCGCAAGGGCAGTTACTCCGATCACTCCCAGAAGTATGAAGCCCATTACCTTGAAAACCTTTGCTACAGGGTTGCCGTGAACTATCCGGTCGCCCACTCTAATCGTTGAAAAGATCATTGTGTTCCTCCTTTATGTGTTTGAGTTGCTTCTTTATTGTTTTCAGCCCTCTGTGCTTCCTGGCCAGAAGGGTACCCATGGGGATATTCAGCTGCTTTTCCAGTTCTTTGAATGACACTTCGTTGAATTCCGTTTCTATGAGTACCTGCTTTTGATCCTTAGGCAGATTGCTGATGGCTGCGTAGATCTGGTTTCTAAGCTGCTCTCTGGCGTATGAGTTTTGCGGTTCATACTTCAGGTCGGGAATTATGTCGTAGAGGCTGAGTTCATTCATGTCAGGCTCATCCAGAGATTCCGTTCGGCTTGCCGGTTTTCTGTATTCGTCTATGATCCTGTTTTTCAGAGCACGAAATACATAAGCAGTGAGATTTGTTACGGGTTTTGTTATGTCCGGCCGGTCAAGCAGGTTTAGAATAACGTCCTGTACTATGTCTTCACTGTCCATGTGCGAAGCATCATCCAGTTTTGTTCTGACGAAGTTCACAAGTTTACAGTGGTTCTTCTGCCAGAACTCTGCAAGTGATTTTTTTCCGCTTCCGGTCATTCCTTTTTCTCCTCTCTTCATTGTTGAAGACGAAAAGGATGGAAAAATATTGCATATTGCCATACACATTATTGTTTCACTATTATGTGTACTGATGGAGGTAGTGAATATGGGTGGACCAAATATAGTTCTTGATCACGAGCTTTTAGATCAATGCAGGAAACTCACAGGAATCAAAACTACCCGGGCACTGGTTGATTACGCTTTGCATGAATTACGAAGACTGGCACTGCAAAAAGGACTTATGGAGCTTAAGGGTTCGGTGATCTGGCAGTCTGGCGCAAAGAACGGAATACAAACGATTTCTAGTGGATCAGCTTCTTTTTACCCTGCAACGCAGGGTTGTTATTATCCTCAAGTGCCGCATTCAAGATCGGTTATCTCTACCTCAAACCCCTGATAGTTTCCGTCTGGAAGAATATTCGGGATTGAATAGTCTGGGTTGCTGAGGATCTCTGTTACCTGTGGATCCTCTGCTGTTACAAGGTCTGCTGTGTTCAACTGCCATTCGTCCTTTATCTCCCCAAACCTGTCAGTGTAGTCCTGGGCGCCGAGATTTGATGTTAAGGCCCAGTATAAGTATCTGGAGATCTGTGCTTCGTAATTACGGGTGTTGTCTTTGTTTGTGTACCAGGCAATTGATGGATACTCTGCGGGTATATCCGGGAAGTAGCCTCCTCTGGCGGAATCCATTGCGACAGACAGTTCTGAACCCTGGTACTCTCCGAAAGTTTCCGGCCATGCATTTGCATAACCATGGGTGGTTATCAGATTCAGGACTTTCTCCAGTGATCCGTCAAAATGGCTGTTGATTCCGTCCGGGTCGAAGTTCGAGTTGGTCTCACTGTCTAAAAGAAATTGTACCGCGGTGATCTCTGAAGGCAGGGTCTGCAGGTCGAATGCCTCTGCTTCGCTCTGACTGCCGAACATCAGTATTGTTGCGTTTCTGGCTGCAAGCTCGGAGCTAACTGATGTTCTGTCCGGCTCACCGTCTCCGTCATTGTCCAGATACTGTGCCAGAACATTTCCTGCATGCAGCAATCTTGTGTCAGTTACAGATTGAGTGGCCCAGATGGTTACACCGAAAACCTTTATCTCTCTGTTGAAATTATCCGGCGCAGCAAAGCCGGCCACATTTATGCAGCCTGCAAATGCAAGGAACACCACTGTCAGCAGGAATATGAATCTTCTCACAACTACTCTTTCTGTTTTCTTTGCAATTGACTTCACTTCAATTTCACGGGTATCTGTTGTTCGGGGTGTGATATTTGCTCTCTTTTCTTTACTCATGACATGAAAATCTGTTCCATTTGATCTTGTACATTACAATATAATGAACTCTGTTTTGTGATTTCAAATACATTTTTTGAGATGCTTTTACTGTGAAACAAGAAACAGTCAGATGGAATTGCTTATTCACAAAGGCTTTTGTATATCAGCGTACCGGAGGTGAATTCTTGAAGAAAAAGTTTTCTACAGTACTAATGGTTATTGCTACATTATTTGTTGTGGGTTTCAGCAGTGTATACATGGTAAGGGAATTTACCAAGGTCGACAATTTTTCCAGCATGAGCGATATGTGGAGTCTTTTCCTGTTCAATGATACTACCGGACACGCACTGTTTCATGAAGTGAACATGGATGATTTTGTCAGTGCTCCCTTCCCTGTTCGCGGCGACTCTCTGCTGTCTGTTAACGGCCTTATTGCCTCTCAGGATAATTACTTCAGCTTATTCGGCACTGATACTCCACATGGTGAAAAATTCGAAATAGAGTTTTCTCATCTGGATTCTGTTTTCACCACGACTATTGCAACACACACCATCCCCGCGGCTCTTCAGCTGCAGGTCTGGCTAATGGTTATTCTTCGCACTCTGATTGTCTTCGGTCTGATAGCAGTGGCGTTGTGGGGGTTTATCAAACAGCCGTATTCCTCGGCAGTGCTGACATTATCACTGTTCTGTTTAACAATGGCCCTGCAATTCACCGTTACAATTGGCTCTATAGCTGATGTCTACGCCAGTTTTCAAGTACCGATGAGTATTATTGTACTGGTGTACATTCTCTCCACATTCACCGCACCTCTCTTCCTTAAGCTGCAACTTCTTTTTCCAGCCAGGAATCCGGTTTACGAGAAACACAGAGTCATCTACAATCTGTTGATCTTCCTGCCGATGCTGTTAGTAATTACGATCTTTTCCATATTTACGCAAAAAAATCAATTCATCTATCCCAATATTCTTACAACACTTTTGCTCGTCTGGGGATATGTTCTGCTGGTCCGCAACTACAAAAGGGCAACTGTATTTCTAGAAAGACGTCAGACGAGGCTGGTTCTGCTGGGGGCAGGTCCAGGACTGCTAACGTATGTTCTGTTTACCTGGTCAATGCAGTTCTTTGGAAGTTGGTTTACCGGTCTGCCAGTTGTTTCAAGATTGCTCTTCACCAACGGTATCTTCCTGATGATCCTCACAATTCCAGTATCTCTGGGGTATGCTTTCGGAAAATACCGGCTGCTGCAGGTTGAGGGTCACCTGAAAAGGGGTACACGATTTCTTGCTGTTAACTTTTTCCTGCTGGCTTTGTTTGCAGGAATACTCTGGGCTGTGGGTGAACTGCTTCTTAAAAATATAGGCATAAATTCACAGGCGCCGATACTTGTTCTGGGGATCTTACTGGCGTTCTTTTTCATGACTATTCAGAGAAAGATCAGACACAGGATTGAGGAACACTTCTACCCGGAACGGGCAAAGCTGCGGGTGATGATGAAGGACTTTCTGGCTACAAGCATGATTCGTACAGAAAGTGCTCAGTTCTGGGAAGAGCTTGAAGATAAGCTTGCGGACGGGCTTTCCGCAGAAAAGATATATCCGGTTCTTCGAGTGACCGGAAAGGATCTTTTTACAGTGGACCCTGGTGAACAGGCTCCCTTCTCCCCTGGCGATGCGTTTATTCGCAGGCTGGAATCCAGGGACAACCCTCTGCTCTTTGACGAGATGATGGCCAGTGGCAAGATCATGCTTTCTTCTGAACAGAAAGAGTGGTTCATTCAGAGGAAGAGTGCAATTCTTCTGCCTCTGGTAACATCATCGGGGCTGCTGGGCTTCCTGGTTATCAGCTGCAAAACCAATGGAGAGGATTTTACAGCTGAAGAGCTGGAGCTTCTTGAGAGCTTTTCAACACAAACTGCTCTTGTTGCCGAGAACCTTGAACTGCTTGGTGAAAGGCTGGAAAAGGAAAAACTGGAAGAGCAGCTTAAAGTGGCTCGAAACATTCAGCAGGGGCTTCTTCCTGGAGAGATCCCAATTATTCCGGGTATTGAAATGTCTGCTCTTATCAGATTCTGCCTTGATGTTGCAGGTGATTACTATGACATTATTCCTCTTGAGGACGGAAGGATCGTTCTTTCCATCGGTGATGTTTCCGGCAAAGGAGTCGGCGCCGCTCTGCTCATGGCAAACCTTCAGGCATCATTGCGCACAGCTCAGGGAATGGGGGCCACTCTGGCCGAATCTGCCGCAAGGATCAACAAACTTGTTTATGAGAATACTCCTTCCGATATGTTTATTACCTTCTTCATGATATGCGTCGATCCCGCACGAAAACGCATGCGGTATGTAAATGCAGGGCACAATCCACCCTTCCTTATAGAGAACGACGGGCATGAGAGGATGCTGACCAAAGGAGGATTACTGTTCGGGGTTGTTGAAAATGCTCAGTATGAAGAAGGTGAAGTTTTGCTTCAGAGCGGAGACATGATCCTTATGTACACAGATGGTGTTTCTGAAGCAATGGACAGTAATGATGAGGAATTTGGGGAAAAGCAGATCGCCCACATTGTTGCACGGAACAGAGAACTGCCGCTGGATGAGCTTCTTGCGCTGATCGAGAAAGAAGTAAGCATCTTTCATGGATCAAGTTCTTACGCCGACGACTTCACCCTGCTGGCAGCAAGGATAGATGCTACCTGAGGTAACCTTTCCGAAAACGGCTGTGATAAAGGATCTGGAGCTTCCGAAAAAGGTTAAACGGTTTACGGCGGTTTCGCTGCAGGCCGTTCTGCTCAATGGATATAAGGATGTCCATGATCCCTTTTGAGATTTTTCCGTCCAGCTTGGGATTCACCTCACTCAGATGTCTGTGTCTGGTATGAGTGTATTCCCCCGGGTTCAACAGAGAGCGGTCAAGAGCATCTCTCAGCTCATGGATGGATTCTGTGTTAATTCCCTTGTCTTTCCTGCTCATGGTTCTGTAAGTCACAACCGGCTTGTCCAGAACCATAAATTCGTAGATAACCGAGGAAGTATCTGAGATCAGAACATCGGCTAAATGAAGATATGGAGTTATGTCATAGGAATCAATCAACCTGATCCGCTTTTTCCCTAACTCATCAAGAGTCTCTTTCTTCATGAATTCATGGGGTTTGCAAAACCAGATCTCATCTTTTTTCATGATCGTTTCAATAACCGGAACAATATCTCCGGCAGATTCCATTGTGCTGCTGTGGGTTGGAGCATAAAGAACTATCTTCCTGCCTATCGGTAACTTTAATTGCTCTCTGATCTTTGTGGTGTCGCAGCTGAGGATATGATCGATCTTGGGCCAGCCAGTTTCAAAAACGCTGAAGTAACCGTGCTTCTTCTGTAACCTTTTGAATTCTTCAGTTACCACAGGGCCTGAAGTAAGGTAAACATCAAAGAAGTGTCTTATTCTGTAATGAGAAGGTTTTTCGATACCAATTCCATGAAAAAGCTCAACTTTTATTCCTGGCAGCCGAAAATCTACAAAATTGCCCGGGCACAGCACAAAATCAGGTTGAAAGGTCACTGCTTCTTTTAGCTCTGTGAATGTTCTGATCCCGGGAAGGATTTCGGGAAGTCTCTTCTTAACCTTTGCACTTGCATACAACGCAGTTTCAATGTTTTGCCTTTCTGCTTCTTTTAAAAGAGGCAGGATCACAGGAATGGAATAGAGTTTGGAAACATAGAAGAGCAGTCTCATTGGGAGATCGTTTTGCCGTTCTGTACAGTATTCTTGATCGAAGAGGTTGAAATGCTTTTAGTCCTTGGAAGGTAGACCACTTCACAGTGTTCCTTCAGGAAATCAAATTTTCCAGTCCAGTCGTGGCCTATAACAAAAATATCGATTGAATGGTTTCGTATATCGTCCAGTTTCTGTTCCCAGCTGGTTTCAGGAATGACCTTGTCCACAAAGCGGATAGCCTCCACGATCTTTGCCCGGTGTGAGTAAGGATAAATACATTGTTTGTGCTTTCCCATATTGAACTCATCTGTTGAAACAGCTACTACAAGATAATCTCCAAGAGCTCTTGCCCGTTTAAGAATGTTCAGGTGACCTATGTGAAAAAGATCAAATGTTCCGTATGTAG
>JAGLQD010000349.1 GCA_023136985.1 Candidatus Sabulitectum sp.
TGTGGCAGATCCCAGTGAAAAAGCGTAACCCAGGGCTGTATGCCAGCTTCAAGCAGCCCGTTTATCAACCGCCTGTAGTAATCCAGCCCCTTCGCATTAACAGCTCCCCTGCCGGACGGCATTACCCTGGACCATGATATGGAGAACCTGTATGCCTGAAGCCCCATATTCTTCATAAGAGCTATGTCACCTCGGTAAAGGTTGTACTGGTCGCAGGCCACATCGCCTGTATGCCCCAGCTTCACTCTGCCCGGTGTATGCGAGAAGGTATCCCAGACGGAAGGACCTCTGCCGTCCTGCTTCGCTCCACCCTCCACCTGATACGATGCTGTAGCAGCTCCAAAAAGGAACCCTTCCGGAAAGGACCTGTCCATTACAACTCCTGCCATTCTCTATAAACATTTCTGATTAATATGCGATACCTGAATAATATATCTGAATCTGAAAGAAGCTCTTCTGTGTTTTCCTTGAACAGCATACATCAAAAGAGCTGAAACCATGTAGAGGGTCATGGTATTGGTATGCTGCGAGTTCCTTCTTTACACCAGCATTCGAAAAGCATCAAAATCGCTGGGAAAAGAAGCATTACATGGGATTCGATACTTCAATCAATTCAGCTGGATTCAATGAAAGCGCCTTCTCCAGAGGCAGACCCTCCCCTCCTATGAGAAGAGTTGTCGATGAAGGAAACTTTCGTCTGAACTGTTCCATGCCCCTGTGGGTGTGTCCCCGTGTCCCGGAGAACACCTCCAGGCCTGTAACAGCATTTCCTCTTGTGTAAACAAAATCAACTTCACTGTCTCCAATATTCCAGTAACTCAGCTTTTCTTCCGGGTTCCCGCTGATCTTGCCATAGACGTATGCTCCTACCGCTGCCTCAACAAACCAGCCTCTTGTTTGTGGATTCTCTTCCAGCGTTTTCATATTAATTCCCTGCACTGCACTTATCAAAGCGGTATTCATGGGCAGCAATTTAGGGCTGGATCCTCTTTTTCTAACAACACTCCCGCAATACTTCTTCAATCCGGTAATAAGCCCCGCTCCCTGAAGCAGATCCAGATAGTGAGCAAGAGTTGTTGTGTTTCCCGTATCTTGAAGCTGACCCAGTATCTTCGTGTAGCTCAGTATCCTGCAAGGGTATTCACAGGCAAGCATAAACAGGTTTCTCAGCAGTATTGGCTTCTCTACCCTGGCCATCATAAGAATGTCCTTTGAAATAGAAGTCTCAATCAATGAATCGAGTATATAGCTCCGCCAACGGTTGAAATCACCAATCAGATCCGCTCCCCCGGGATATCCTCCGTAAACAAGAAACTGCTCAAGGTTAAATCCAAATGAGTTCTGCATTTCCAAAAAGGACCAGTGGCCCATGCGAATTATCTCAAATCTACCTGCAAGGCTTTCAGACAAACCTTTCTGTATCAGCAAAGCCGATGAACCAAGAAGTACCACAGAAATTGGTGTCTTTCGACTGGTTTCCTGATCCCACAAAAACTTAACTATCTCCGACCAGTTCGAAACCTTCTGGATCTCATCCAGAATCAGAACAGTTCGGGTTTCCATACTTTGAACTCTGGCTGCGTTCCATCTTTCTTCAATCCACACAGCACCACCAAAAGCATACAAGTCTGCAGAGGCATACAGAGTGTTAACACCCTGTTTCTCAAGGGCTTCCATCACCTGTCTGACCATGGTGGTTTTACCAACTTGCCTGGGACCTGTTACTACCTGTATGCGCCTGGCTGGCTCCATTAAGCGTGCACGCAGAACACAGAATTCTTTTCTTTTGTACATACATCTCCAATTACTCATTCCATTGAGTTAATTTACTCAATCTATTGAGTAACTGTCAAGTTATGAAATCAGACACAAAAGAAGTGATGAAAGTGAGTCTCGAACGTCAATGTTCCAACTGTTGTCTGGTATTCTTACAGATTGATAAGTAACAGTGAAGCCATTGTGATGATAATTGCGGTCATTTCCCTGCGGGATAGTATTTCGCCGTAGAAAACTTTGCCTCCGAGGCAGATAAGAGCAATTGAACCTGCACTGTAGCTGGGGAAAACCACAGAGGCAGGCATTTTAGATAGCGCATTTATCAGAAAGAATGATGCAAAGAAATTCGGGATTCCTACACAAAGTCCCACAAAGACTTCACTGATGTTGGGCTTTTTCTTAATTCTCATAAGGCTGATAAGAAGAGCTGTAGAAAAGAGGAAGAAAAGAAACAGGTCTTTCATTCCCAGCATACCATATTTCTGATACAATTTGTTGGTGAATTCAGAAACACCGCTTGAAAGAAAAAGAAGTAAGAGACAAGGCTTTATTGACGAAAAGATGCTGCCAGAGCCAAATCTGAGATTCACAATACCAATTGCGGTAAGAGCCAGAATGATCCCTGCCCATTGCAACCCTCCTGGAAACTCTTTCCAGAAGATCATGCTTAGTATCATGGGA
>JAGLQD010000035.1 GCA_023136985.1 Candidatus Sabulitectum sp.
GTTGATCTCAATGGTCTCCGGTACCTTGAACCAAGTCCTTCCAGTTAACCAGAGCCCGGCAGCTTCTGTTCTGTCAATACCGGTAGCGAATGTATTGAAAGCACCATAAGTGCAGGTATGACTGTCGCTTCCCACCACAATAGACCCTGGAAGAGCTAGATGCTGCTCCGGCAGAACCTGGTGGCAGATCCCGCATCCTACATCAAAGAATTTGTCAATCCCCTGTTCTTCTACAAATCTCCTGACCTTTGCATGACCTGAAGCATTCTTGCTGGTTGCCGCAGGAGTAACGTGATCCAGAACAATAACGATCCGCTCTGGATGTTTAACCTTTCCCCCGGGCATAGTACTTTCAAACTTACCAATGATCGCAGAACTGTTATCGTGGGTAAGCACCAGGTCAGGTTCAACAAATACGATTTCGCCTGGTTCCACAGCTTTTCCAGCTGCGCGTCCAAGGACTTTCTGGGCAAAGGTCTGTCCCATGGGTTTCCTTTCAAAGAGTAATTCGTTTACACTCACCATGGTTGTACTATGAACAATCATGAAGGTTCCTTCAAGTGTCACTTTTCCGGTATTGCGCCACAACCGGGAAAAGGGTAATGTATACTTATTCTCTTAAGAAGGAGGGTATCAATGAGAACCATAAAGGGAACTCATTTCATCCAGCGGGAACACCCTGAATTACTGAAGGATGAATCATCTCTTTCCGGCGGCAACTGCCAGGTTGCTGCATGGCCCAGCGATCAGACTGAAGCTGCTGAATACATGAAAGAATGTCTTGAGGACGGTGTCCCCGTCACTGTTTCCGGAGCAAGAACAGGCATTACCGGTGGAGCTGTTCCTTTTGGCGGTGCAGTTGTGTCCACTGAACTGCTAAAAGGCATTCAAGCCACCCCCTCCGCAAACATCATCCGGGTTCAAGCTGGAGAAACTCTGGACTCGGTTCAGGAATACTGCAAAACCGAAAAACCAGACATGTTCTACCCACCGGATCCAACCGAGACCACCGCTTCAATCGGGGGAACTATTGCCACCAACGCTTCCGGTGCCGGTAGTTACAGATATGGTTCCACAAGACGCTGGGTAGCCGGGCTGAAGGTTCTGCTTCTGTCTGGAAGAGAAATAAACATAAATAGAGGCGACCACCGGTTCAGCAGGGGGAAACTTAAACACCCTGTCCTTGGGACCATCACATTACCAAATCTGGACAAACCACAACCGGTAAAGAATGCCGCCGGGCTCTACATATTGCCCGATATGGATCTGATCGACCTGTTCATCGGCAGCGATGGAAAACTTGGGCTGATCGTTTCTGCTGATCTGATCCTGAGCAGAAAACCACACGCCATTGCCAGTTTCGCTGTATTCTGCAATGAGGATCAGTTCTGGGAACTCCGCAGCGACCTGATAAGCTCAAGTCTTCCAATGAGAGAGCTGGAGGCCATGGCAGAAACCTGCCTGCCTTTCCTGGAGAAGAACACAGAAAAATCATATCCACAGTCGAAAGGCTGGGTTCTTTTTACTTCAATTGATGTGGCTTCCGAGGAAGAACTTGACATCATTCTGGAAACCCTTGAGATGATTCTTGAGGAAAAAGGCATTTCCATTGACAACACCTGGGGAGGATTTGATGAAAAGGAGCGAAAGCGCTTGAAGGAGCTGAGACATCTGCTTCCGGAAACCGTGAACAGGATCATTTCAAACATCTCTTCAAGGAACAGTATGATACACAAGATCAGCACAGACACTGCTGTGCCTCCTGAGAAGCTGGAAGAATACTACAGAACAATGAAAAACATTCTGTTGAATACAGGTGTGGAGTATGTCATTTTCGGGCACTCAGGCCAGGGACACCTCCATGCAAACCTGATTCCTGAAAACAGCGATCAACTGTTAAAAGCGCAGCGTGCAGTGGAACTGATATCAATTGAAGCTGTTAAGCTAGGGGGAACTGTGAGTGCCGAGCACGGTACCGGCAAATTGAAAGCACCGTTGCTGCGGCTCATGTATTCCAGTAGAGAGTTGAACGATATGAACTTGCTTATTCAGAGTATTTCCAGCTGTTGAAAACTCTTGCCATAACTCTCAGTACTGGTATATTTCCCCGGTCCTCGGACAAGGGTGTCGCTGGTCTCGATCCGGAGGTTTTCTAATAGGAACTGCACGAACCCTGAAGGAAACCGTTTCTGGAACGTCTGTTCTGGAAAAGCAAAGCCGGTTTCTGGCCTGTGGCACCCCGTTCTTTTCAGGCAGTGATCAATCTGTTACAGTAAGATCTCTTTCAAAACAATTCAAAATGAAAAAAGCCAGTCACCTAAGCTGGGCAATCCGTCTATCTGATGGTACAGAGATAAAGAACGACGGCGGCGAATCCAAATCAGGCAACTGCATCCTTGAAGTTATGAGAAACATGAATACAGTGAACTGCATGGTACTTGTAGCAAGATGGTATGGAGGCAAACACCTTGGCGGCCTTCGTTTCAGAATATACAGAAATACAACAAAACTACTTCTCACAGAATTCTCTTCAATTGTGCATGAGGATACCATTGGATAAGCAATTCTTTGGGAACGTCACTCCATATAAAAAGTGAACTTTATATTGCAGCAAAAATCATGCTGTTAAATGAGTGTTTCTCAAGTCAGGCTTTGTGATACTTTTTTACAACGAGGCATGAGTTTCCTCCGCCAAAACCAAATGAATTGCTTATAGCGGCATTGAGTTCCATAGATTCTGCTCCCCCTGTGACATAATCAAGAGTGCAATCAGGGTCAGGTTCACTGTAGTTGATAGTTGGGGGAATTCTGCCTGTATGCACACTCATCACAGTAGAAACAAACTCTACTGCCCCTGCAGCTGCCATAAGGTGTCCGACCATTGACTTTATTGAGCTGACCTTCAAAGAAGCAGCATGTTCACCGAATACCTTCACTATTGCTGCGCTTTCGCACTTGTCATTCAGCACTGTAGATGTTCCGTGAGCGTTTATATAACCGATCTGGCCACGATCCAATCCAGCGTCCTTCAAGGCTGCTGACATAACGCGAATCATCCCGTCACTTTCCGGTTCCGGGGCAGTTAGATGATAAGCATCGGCTGTATTTCCATATCCTACGATCTCTCCATATATCCTTGCTCCCCGCTCCAATGCTTTCTCCAGATTCTCAAGAACGACAATGCCTGCACCTTCACCCATAACAAAACCATTGCGATTTTTATCAAAAGGTCTGCTTGCATTCTCTGGTGATTCACTTGGGGTCATTGACCTGGTGGAACAAAAAGCACCGTAAGGCAGTGGGGAAATACATGCTT
>JAGLQD010000350.1 GCA_023136985.1 Candidatus Sabulitectum sp.
GCTTCCGAACTTCCCGCAAGCATCACATCAGCGTCACCCCGCTGAATAATTCTCAATGCATCACCTATTGCATTAGATCCTGTAGAACAAGCCATGGATGGAGCGGAAAGAGGACCCTTAAATCCGTACTTTATGGAAACCAGTGCTGCAGCCATATTCACAAGCATTCTTGACACAAGAAATGGGCTCAACCCGCGAGGCCCTTTTTCTCTCAGCCTGGAATACCCTTCATCCAGAGCCTGGCTGCCCCCGATACCAGAGCCGATCACAACACCAGCTCTGTTGTTATCGAAAGAATCCAGTCCGGCATCCTTCATAGCCATAGCTGATGCGGCAACTGCGAACTGTGTGAATCTGTCCATACGGCTGGCCGATTTTCTGTCAATCCAGTCTTCTACTTGAAAACCTTTAACCTCAGCAGCAAGCTTGGAGCGATAATCAGTTACATCAAAATGTGTAACCCTGGCAACTCCATTCCGTCCCTGAAGAAATCCGTTAAAGGAATCCTCCACTCCTATGCCCAGCGGCGTTACAGCACCAAGACCTGTGATAACAACTCTATGTTCATTCATTAATAAAATTCCTTTAAAAAAACGAAACAACCTTTGGTAAAAATATTCTACCTTAAATAATTAACTCTGTCCTTTTACGCAAGAACTGTTTATCCGAAGGAATTCCCTTGCGAAATGACCGGAATGGGCAGAGCACCAGTCAACGCAGTCAATTCTTATTCTGCAGAAAAATACCATATTCATTCCTGCTCGAATACTCAAGTCCAGTTTGTAAAACATTTTTCACTGAAACATCTTCGGAGGGATAGTAACCGATCACATATTATCATTCTCATTCTGCCCTTTAACGGGTCTGCAATAACTGCAGATTCAATGTTTTTCCCATGTAGAGAAATACTTATTGGAAATCCTTGTGTATATTAGCATCTTCAACAGGGGGAAATAACTAAACCAGGGGTAAGGTTAGCCGAATGGGCAAACAGGTATTCATCTGTCACTCAAGTAATGATGCCAAAACCGCAGGAAAACTTGTGGAACAACTTGAGAACAACGGGTACAAATGCTGGATATCATCAAGAGACATCGAGGCTGGATCCGACTGGGCTGAATGCATCTATAATGCAATAGACGCATCCGCGGCCCTTATTCTGCTTTACTCTGGAAATGCGAATGACTCATGGCAGATCCGAAACGAACTCGACATAGCAACCAATCTGAAAATACCTATCGTTCCGCTGGTTTTTGAAAAAAGTGAAATATCCAAAGGTATCAAGTACTTCACCAACTCACACCAGTGGCTTGACTGTACCGGACAGAAGACAAAGACTCCTGAGATTGTATCTGCATTGAACGGAATTACAAACAATTTACCTGAATTCAGACTGCCAGCAGCTGCTCCACACAAGAAACCTGCACAGACCTGGGTATGGATAACGGGGGTTATTCTTCTTCTGGCTACGGTATCTATCCTGTTTATCAGAAAAGAATCCCCAGTGACTGATTGCAATCTTGTTAATCTTGTTGCAGGGGGCACCGACTGCTGGAACTATGCTACAGACATCATCCCCGGGGCAGATGGCGGAATAATCGCAACCGGTACATGGGACTGGGGTTTCTGGAGTGAATTCTGGGTAACCGCCTTTGACAGTTCAGGCACCTTGTTGCACAGCTGGTCAGATTCTCTTTCCGGTGAATGCAAACCCCAGCTGCTGGCAACTGCAGATAATGGTTGCATAGCAGTCTTTGCCACATATGCAGATATGCAGCATACAGGTTTCACATTTAAAGCGATCAGATTTGATGAAGCAGGCAGTATTCTCTGGGAATCTGAAAAGTGGATCGATCTGCCGGGAGCAATACAACCAGACATCTCTGCACTCCGCTGGCTTCCAGACAGCAATGCTGTTGCTTCATTCACCGTACGAATGCTTGCTCCGGGATTTCAGTCAGCACACTTCCTGAGAATTAATGCTTCAGGAGAAGAAGCACAGCACTTTCTTCTTCGAAAGAATATTGAATCCCGCTGCATGGCAACTGCACAGGATGGAACTATCATTCACTTCGGCAAAGACAGTACCTCCGGAGCAAACGCAGTAACTCTTCTGGATTCCAATGGAAACATCCTGGACCTGAGTGTATATGGTGACCGCCGAACAAGCGCCACCGCTGTGGAATTCCTTGCTGATAACTCGATCATAGCCACCTTCTCCGTTGATGCTTTTGGTGGAGGCAATGGTGACCTTTCAGTAATAAAATTCTCTTCTGAATTCGAGCTAATCTGGGAGAAGACCTTTGGTGGTGATATGTCTGATTTTGCTTCAGACATCCACATAAGAAATGATGGATCGATCATTATTGCCGGGGCCACCACCGCCAGTGCAAGTACAGATAGAGACGGGTGGGTGCTGTGTCTGAACAGTTCAGGGGATCTTCTGTGGGAAACCACAGTAGACAACGGAGGCAGCGACTACATTTCTTCCGTCAATGTTGATGAAAACGGCATTATCCTCCTCACGAGAGTCACCACCTGTTTCGGCAACAGAGATGCCTGGGTTCTGCAGATGACAGCTGACGGTAACTACAACCACACTCCCACGCTTGGCCTTGACCTGTTCACGGAAGACTGGCAGACGGGCTTCCTGGACCAGTCAGTCTGGGAGATGGGATACAACAGGAACTACACCCCAGCAATAATGACAGATGACAGCACTGGAAACATGTCTCTGAATACTAACAATGTTCCTGTAATGCTAAGAGAATCATTCGAGCTGGTTCCGGGTCTGTCCTTCTCTGCCGAGATCACAATCCCGGATATCAACACAACTTCAGGTTGCAACTGGGTAGCCATGGGCACCACAGAGAACGATCTTGCAACACTTCTTCAGGAAGCATCCAGAGGAATCGATTGCGAACTCAAATGGAACTACACTCAAAACATGAATGGACAAAGGGAAGGGCTGAGTGCAGCAACCTGCAGAGTTTCCCCCTGCACAACCATCACAGTTCCAGAGTCACTCTGGCTGGACAGATCGGAAACGCAGTTCTTCACCATTGAAACCTGTACCGATTCAGTAAAATTCCAGGTTAATGACAGCCTGCTGTGTAGAATTCCTTCATTGAATACTCCGGATTCTCTCAAATTCTTCTTAAATGGCAGCTCCATGTCCATTCCTCACAGAATCGACAACATCAGGATATTCTTGAGACGATGGTAAGCGAAAAGAAAATTTCCCTCTCTCCTCCCCCTCTGCTCGAGCCCAAACCCGCATCAGTTCCAGCACTCTTTCCAATAGGCATACTCATACTGGCACTATTCTGTCTTGCCTTCCCTGCTGTTGAAACAGCAAATGCTGAAGAAATCATCTTTTCCGATGACTTTCAAAGCGGAGAGATCAGTGATGAGTGGGTCTTCTTCGGAGATCCCACATCCATAATAGAACATGACAAGGGCAACCCGGCTCCATGCTTCAACAATAATGGAGACTCAATGTACAACAGCGGGATTCTATCCAGAAAAACGTTCAACATTGAAAGTGGATTGATAATTCAATGTGATATCTTCCTGAATTGCCTTCCCAGAGGCACCTGGGTAAATTCCTGCCTGGGAATTTATGACCCGTCTGAAGACCGGGGTGTTGAAGGTCCTGAAAAGCTTGCATATTTTGAATACGCCTTCAGCGGTGAACTGGCATGGGGAGGTCCCCATTTGCAGGGAGTACTCGCCCTGAAGATTGCGGGCCAGCATATCCCGCTTATGATCCACAGGAACCAGTGGCTGAATGGATGGCACACATTCAAGATCGAATTTTCCCCAGAGGGTTTGTGCTCTTTTTCAATAGATGACTCGCTGATTTCATCACATCATAGTGACCTTCTGGATGATATTGATGTAGTGGGAGTTGTATTGGATGGGCGCTCAACCAGCTGGGGCATTGCACTCCACGATAATCTTCTGGTGTATGTACCATGAGAAAACTGAATCACAAACCATGCTCTCCTTTCATTCTCTTTTTCACAGTACTTCTCATCACCTTCAATACCACAGCTGAAGAGATCCTCTTTTCCGAAGACTTTCAAAGCGGAGAGATCAGCGATGAATGGGTCTTCTTTGGGGATCCCACATCAATCATAAACCTGGATCGGGGCAACCCTGCCCCATGCTTCTGCAACAACGGCGACTCCATGTACGGCAGTGGAATCAAATCACGAAGAGCCTTCAGTCTTGAAGAGGGTATGGTCATTGAATGCGACATTTTCCTTAGTTGTCACCCAAGAGGAGCATGGGTGAATTCAGAATTCGGCATTTACGCCCTGCCACAAACCAGCGGAGATCCGGAACCACCATCTCTTATAAGCATTTTTTACGCCTTCTCCGGTGAGCTGGATTGGATGGCTCCACATCAGCAGGGAATGATCGGGCGCGGAATCAGAAATCAGCCTATTCCTTCTCTTATCCACATGAATCAATGGCTGGATGGATGGCACACATTCAAAATCGAGATTACTCCAGAAGGCTTGTGTTCTTTCATGATTGATGATTCTCTTCTTTCAAGCCACCAGCTTCTCCTGCTTGACAGTGTAGACCGGGTTGGAATTGTTTTGAAGGGTCGCTCAACCAGCTGGGGTATTGCCCTCCACGACAATCTTCTGGTGTATTTGCCATGATGAAACTGAATCACAGATCATACTCTTCTTCCATTCTCTTCCTCACAGTAATTGCAATGGCCTTTAGTGCAACAGCTGAAGAGATCCTCTTTTCTGACGACTTTCAGAGTGGCGAGATCAGCGATGAATGGGTCTTCTTTGGGGATCCCACATCAATCATAAACCCGGATCGGGGCAACCCTGCCCCATGCTTCTGCAACAACGGCGACTCTATGTACGGCAGCGGGATCTGTACAAAAGAAACATTCAGCATCGCAAATGGTCTGGTGGTGCAATGTGATATTTTCATAAGCTGCCACCCGAGAGGTGCATGGATCGATGCCAGGTTTCAGTTGTGTGATGCGAATCAAATAGTGTGGGGGCAAGAACCTCCCCCATTCGTTGGAATGAGCTTCAGCTATATGGGAGAGCTGGACTGGTCTGCCCCACACCTGCAGGGCATACTGGGACAGCAAATCTCGGGGCAGCGAATCCCAATGCTTATCCACATGAATCAATGGCTGGATGGATGGCATACTTTCAAGATAGAAATATCTCCAGCGGGCTTGTGTTCTTTCATGATAGATGATTCTCTTCTTTCAAGCCACCAGCTTCTCCTGCTCGACAGTGTAGACCGGGTTGGAATTGTTTTGAAGGGTCGCTCAACCAGCTGGGGCATTGCCCTGCACGATAACCTTCTGGTGTATTTGCCATGATGAAACTGAATCACAAACCATGCTCACCTTTCATTCTCTTTTTCACAGTACTTCTCATCACCTTCAATACCACAGCTGAAGAGATCCTCTTTTCTGATGACTTTCAAAGCGGAGAGATCGGCGATGAGTGGACATTCTACGGAGATCCAGTTTCAGTTATCAACTCAGATAATGGAAATCCAGCACCATGCTTCAACAACAACGGTGACTCAATGTGGCCTAGCGGGATCAAGTCCAGGCAGACTTTCAGCATTAAGGATGGACTTGTTATCCAGTGCGATATTTTCCTTAGTTGTCATCCAAGAGGTGCATGGGTAGGTTCTTCTTTTGGGATACATGACCCTTCCCTGACATCAGGGAATAATGAGCCAAAAATAGTGGCCAATATGAGCTATTCCTATTACGGAGAACTTAACTGGAACAGGCCACACCTCCAGGGCATATTAACAATGTCAGTCTCCAGACTCTACAGGAACGAAACCAATCCCGAGCTGATTCACATGAACCAGTGGCTGGACTGCTGGCACACGTTCAAAATAGAAGTATCACCGGAAGGTCTCTGCTCCTGGTTTGTGAATGATTCTCTGGTGTCAAGCAACCAAGCTTCATTCCCGGACAGCATGGGCGAAGTAGGCATCTTTCTGGAAGGCAGAGCCACAAGCTGGGGCACTGCCCTCCACGATAACCTTCTGGTCTATGTGCCTTAAACAAAGGGGGGAACCACCCAGGCTCCCCCCAAATATCTATTCCCAATAGTATCTACCTAAGAACTGTCAGACTCCTCATAGAGTTAAGTCCTTCACCGCTGAGTTTCATGAAGTAGAGACCACTGGAAAGTGCAGATGTTTCCAGTGTAAGGTTGTGATTACCGGCCTCCAGCAGTTCATCACAGAGCGTTTCAACAACTCTGCCATTGATGTCGTAAAGAACGACTTCTGTGATTCCCACTGCTGTTGTAGAAAAGCTTAGAGAAGCCTGGTTCACACATGGATTGGGGTAGATTGATGTTGCAAGCGCTGGTACTATTCCACCGCTGATTCCTGTACCATCATGCTCCCAGAGGGTAATTGATGCATCAGCAAAAGACTCCACGCCATGATGTCTGTCACCGCTGAAAACCACATACCAGTCGTCAGTGTGAGGAGCGTAGAACCATATCTCCCCTGCACTCTGCCCCTGGATCACTTCGTAGCAGTCAAATTCCAACCCGTCCTGGTACAGATCCCAGTTGGATGAGTCAACTATGAAGAAGTCGGCAGTACCGTCTTCAAGGGGTTCAGCATACTCCGACCTGGGGTTGGCATAATAGTCTCTGCCATTCATGAGATCCACAGGAAGATCATAATCAACCTGGATAAGATACTTGGTCCACGATCCCTCAGTGAGTTCGTTAAAGTTCAGCTCCGGCATGAGTCCAGGAGGGCTCCATTCGAAGAAGTAATCCTGTCCAGCAACGCTGTTGACAATAACCTCTTCGTAAGATGCACCTCCAAAGTTGCCAAGGGCAGTGGAGATGTTCATGTAGAAATTCTGATTGTTTCCAAGTATGAATGTGATCTGACCGTTGCGATCAGTCTGCCCCCAGGTTCCTCTGATAATAGAGGAACTCTGCCAGGCCTCGCTTGCTATCTGCACTGTGGCATTGTCAACTGGAACACCTGCGGAATCAGTTACTGTTACTGTAAAGGTGCATGTCTGAGAGTAGTATGCAATAGCATCCCAGGTAAATCCATCATTACGCCATGACCATATGCAGCTGCATTCTTTTGATCCACCCTGATCTGCATCATAGGCGCAATTGGGGTTGTTCACAGTATCAACATACCAGCCACCCCATGTTCCATCCCACCAGATCTCACACCACACATGATCTTCATTTATGTCCATGGCACATACAGTTGGAACCAGGGCAGTTCTGGCAGCAGCACACAGCAGATCCTGTGTTTCACCACAGTTCCCGTTGTGCTCGTGAGCAATGATATTTGGCTGAATTGGTCTGTTGCCACTTGCACCATCAGCCAGAGTTGCACGGGTCCATTTGCTTAAAATCTCAACTGCCTGCAGGCTGTCGTAAAAAACAGGAGTTGTAGACCATCCCCAGCTTCTTGTCTGCTCATCCCAGAAAACCATTACATTTGAATTAAGAACCTCATTAAGAACAGGGTAACCGCTGTCATCCATGTCCCAGAGATACTGACGCCAGAATTCATTGTAAACCGTCGCATCGTTCTTGGGTCCCTCGTCAGAGACCTTCGGCATAACCACATAGTAGTAGTAGATCTCTTTAGGTATCTCTACCCATACAGTATCAGAGCCTACAACCGTGTTGTACTCTGTAGTGCTGTAGTAGTCGGCACCCCCGTAATCGTTCACATTTACATAGCTCAGAAATGGATCATGGTCATAAACTCCCTGTGCATTATCCACAAGAAGAGTTTCGTCCCAGCTTGGATTGGCAAGTATTGTCCACGAAATATTCGCCACTGTAAATGCAAGCTCATCGTAGTAATTCTGCCCCTGGTGGGCAAGCAGCAGAGCACCGTATCTATCCTGGTTAGTTTCCGTAAGTATGGATAACTTCCAGATAAGATGCCCCTGCAGCCACTCGGGAGCAATATCCACAGCCTGCTGTGCCTGGGTTGTAAGAGTTATCTCTGCGGTCTGTTCAATTGTCTCTGACCACAGAGAAACAACAGCAGGACAGATGCCGTTCTTGTCGGGCACAATAAATCTGCATTCCAGAGAATCAATCGGATCATACACTTCAGGAGGTTCAAAGAAAGTTACCGGTTCCGGTACTTCCATCTCCCACGACAATTCTGAAGGATACGATGTTACAAGATGAACAACGCTTCCAACCACCTCAACAGGCTCTGCCAGCTCTCCTGTCATACCTCTCGCATCTCCACCGGCAAATGCCAGAGAACACAGAGAACACAATGAAACCATCACAATGAATCTCATATCGTACCTTTCCTGTAGAGTTCAACTAAGGAATTACACACCGGAAGATACATTTCAGGAAACCGTGAGTAAAGCCATAAGAATATCCTGATGCGAATGCATTTGATCGCAGACTCAATCAAAGGAAAAATATCTTGACAGCCAGTCCCCAGAGCCTGTGCTCAGGCGGTTGAAATTACCTGAAATCGCTTAGTCCAGACCCTAAATACCATACCATTATATTTAACAGCTCTATCTAAATAAAACCCAATGCGTACATCAATCCCCGAACCTAACTCCCGGACGGGAAGAAAGATCATTCACTAAATCCTTTGTGAATGTAAAAGATGTTAAATGCCCGTCAACATCCGGTATCTTTTCATCAATAACAGGTCTATACTGTTGAGCATATGTCTCTGTGAAGTATGATGTAGTTCCTCCAATACCTGGAGTAAAATTACCTTTTAATGAGTCTCCCATCAGGTACAACCCGTTCATGAATGTTACTGTAGTCTCATCACCTGAAGAGTCGGTTTGTCATGGGCTACCCCATATTCC
>JAGLQD010000351.1 GCA_023136985.1 Candidatus Sabulitectum sp.
ATGCAGGGTTGTTTGTACCATCCGGAACCATGGGAAACGGCCTTGCTATCAGATCGCTTGCTGCGCCAGGGGAAAGAATTCTGTGCGGAACCCAAAGCCACATCTATAATTTCGAGGGAGATCAGTTTGCCTTGAACTGCGGATTACAGCTCCATCGCATTGACGAGAGAGCGGATGGCATGATTCCCCTGAAAGATATAAAACAGGCTCTGGAGGTAGCAGAAAATATTCATCGCTCTCCAGTTACTGTCCTTGCTCTGGAGAACACACACAACCTTCTTGGTGGAAGGGTCCTTCCTGAAGATGAAGTTCTTGAAGCCTGCTCTTATGCACATTCCCGAGGGGTAAGAACTTTTCTTGACGGTGCTCGTCTCTGGCATGCACATGCGGCCACAGGATCTTCTCTGAAGGAACTTGCTCAGCCTTTCGATATGGTCTCCGTTTGTTTCTCCAAAGCACTTGGAGCGCCTGTGGGTTCCATAGTTGCAGGACCTGCGGACATGATAAACAGAGCCCGCTGGTTCAGAAAAAGAATGGGTGGAGGAATGAGGCAGGCTGGAATCCTCGGAGGGGCATGCCTCTACGCTCTGAAGCACAACCTTCCCCGGTTACAGCAGACTCACCACAGTGCCCGCAAGCTTGCAGAGGCATTCAAGTCAACAGGCAAATTTGAAGTAGACATAGATACGATCCATTCCAACATAGTCTTTCTTAAAACAGAGACCGGTGGCGCAGATGCCCTGGTTTCCAGGCTTAAAACCATGGGCCTGTCAGTGTTGGCCCTGGACAACAGTTCAATCCGTTTTGTGACGCATCTTTCGCTGGACAGACAAAAGATTGATGAAGCAGTAAAACAAATAAAAAAGGAGATCTAGATGAAAGCAGGAGTCACCGGAGTTGGTCATCTTGGCTACCACCATGCCAGAATAATGAAAACACTGGTGGATGATGTAATGATCCATGACACGGATCCAGCCAGATTGAAGAAGGTTTCTGAAGAACTTGGAATTCGTGCTGCAGGCTCTCTTGAAGAGCTTGTAGACTGGGCGGATGCACTTGATGTAGCCTGTACCACATCAGCTCACTACGATGTTGTAATAAATGCTCTTAGCGGCAATGTACCTGTTCTTGTGGAAAAGCCCATTGCGGCCACAGCTGAACAGGGCGAGGAAATGGTGAGAATTGCAGAGGAAAAGAATCTTGTTCTTGCTGTTGGTCACATTGAGAGGTTCAACCCTGCCATGATCGCCGCAAGCAGTGCTATAGAAAAACCGATCTTTATGGAGGGCCACAGAATGGCGGGCTTCAATGTTCGCTGCACTGATGTATCTGTGGTAATGGATCTTATGATCCATGACATAGACATTGTGTTGTGGAAAGCTCAATCACCTGTAGCCGAGATCCATGCCTCAGGTGTGCCGGTACTGACAGAAACTGTTGACATCTGTAATGCCAGAATTCTCTTCGAGAACGGTTCTGTTGCCAACCTCACAGCAAGCAGGATATCCGCTGAACCCAAGAGGAAACTTCGTTTCTTTCAGAAACACGGCTACATTTCTGTAGACTTTGGTGACCGGAAGGTTACAGCGCTGAAACTGGACAAAGGCATGATCGTTCCAGTGCCTATGAATGTTCTGGAGGGGGACGCGCTTACCGCGGAGATAAGCAGTTTCCTCAGTGCCGTTTCAAAAGGAACAGCTGTTGCGGTTTCAGGCAGACAAGGGTTACAGGCTCTCAGAGCAGCAACAACAATTCTGGAGAAATCAGAGAAGAGTCTTCTGGCTCAGCTATGAAAATACTGGTATCCGCAGGAGAAGTATCAGGAGACCAGAGAGCTGCAGAGGTTATCGGAGCTCTAAAGAAGCTCCACAACGGTGATCTCAAGTTTTTTGGCCTCGGGGGAGGTCGACTTGCCTCTGAAGGAGTCGAGATTACCCATCACCTCAATGATTATGCGGTAATGGGTTTCGTTGAGATACTCAGGTCGCTGGGGAAATTCCACAAACTTGAGAAAGAGCTAAAGGCTCTCTGTATTGAGGAAAAGCCTGACTGTATTCTTCTTGTAGATTACCCGGGATTCAACATGCGGCTTGGCAGATGGGCAAAAAAGAGGGGAATTCCTGTTGTGCACTATGTTGCCCCGCAGATGTGGGCATGGGGGGCATGGAGAGTTCGTAAACTCAGAAAAAGCACTGACATTCTTCTTACGCTTTTTGCTTTTGAAGAACCCTTCTTCAGGAAAAGAGGAGTAAATGCTGTTTTTACCGGGCACCATCTTAAGAAAATAATACCCAGGCAGAAAGAGCACGGTGATGCCCTGGGATTGCTCCCGGGCAGCAGGGCGCAGGAAGTGGAAAAACTGTTGCCGGAGATGCTGCAGGCATTTGTGCTGCTCAGAGACAAGGGTATAGTGGAGAATGCGCTTTTGGCCGTTTCAGATCATCTGGAAAAGAATGTTTATGAAGAGGCGGAAAAGACCAGAGGAGTTCAGCTTCAGAATGGAACAGAAAAGGTACTCACCGGGTCAAAAGCTGCCCTGGTCTGTTCAGGAACTGCAACTCTGGAGGCTGCTCTTTACGGTGTACCATTTGTTGTCTGCTACAAAACAAGCGCTCTCAATTATTCTCTGGCAAAATTTCTTGTAAAGGGTGTTGAAAGAATCGGCCTGGCAAACATTATTGCAGGGGTGGATGTGGTCCCTGAGTTGATTCAGGAGGATTTAACCCCTGATCGGATGCAAAAACTACTGGAACCTCTTTTTTGTGATCACACTTATGCTGAAGCAGCCGGAAAAAAGCTTGAGCTGGTCCGGGACGCTCTTGGAGACGGAGATCCGGCAGGGAACGCTGCAGCAGAAATAATCAAGTTTCTTATGAACAGCCATGAAAGCTGAAACTGCCGGAAGAGCAGGAAAGATCCTTCTGCACCTGCTTGGAAGAAGCTGGCGGATATCCAGGATACGGCCCGGGACCGGTATCAAAGGTAATTCTGCCTTGTTTGCCTTGTGGCACGGATTACAACTGCCTCTTATGGTCACTCACCGGAATATGGGAGTTCATCTGCTGATCAGTCAGAGCAGGGATGGCTCTCTTGCTTCCGCCATCTGCGAAAACATGGGATTCAGAACTGTAAGGGGCTCTTCCAGCAGGGGAGGCGTTTCCGCAGCGCGTGAGCTTGTGAATCTTCTTAGGTCCGGGGAAGCGGTTGCAGTTACTCCGGATGGCCCGAAGGGGCCGGCCTGTGTGGTTAAAAAAGGTGTTTCGCTTATTCCGAAACGAGCGGAAGTTCCAGTTGTTCCCTACGGTGTCAGTGCATTTCCAGCAGTAAGACTGAAAAGCTGGGACAGATTTATGATTCCCCTTCCATTCGCCAGACTTGTTATCAGTGAAGGCAGGCCAATTCTTCCGGAATACTGCTACAGTGAGACACTTACAGCTGCTATTAATTCTGAAACCGGCAGAGCAGAGTTGATGACAAGTCCCATGGCTTCTATTGCCATCTCCATTATAAAGATTGCAGGATGGGTACTGACACCTCTGGCAGAGTTGGTTCTTCTCTTTCGCCCATCTGAAGAGCGCAGAGAACGGAAGGGTTTGATAAAGGCAGATCCCCGCAGACCGGTGTGGCTTCATGGGGCCAGCCTTGGAGAGTTGAAAGGGTTGCTTCCTGCAATAGATGTTTTAAAGGCAGCAAACATTCCCATTTATGTCACCTGTTCAACACCGGCAGCACGGGAGTTTATTGAAAGAGAGGGTTTGCCTGGAGCATTTCAACCAATTGATACTCAGTGTGCAGTTGGACGATTTCTTGACAGGCTTCAGCCTGGAGCGTTGATTCTTGCGGAAACTGAATTCTGGCCTGTTCTTCTTTATGAAACAGTTTCCAGGGGGATCACAGCTGGAATGATAAATGCCAGGCTTTCAAAAAAGAGCACTGAACGATACAAGCTCATCAGACCTCTGTTCAGGGGAATTTTTTCCTGCTTCAGGGGAATCCTTACAAGATCAGAGATTGATTCAGACAGATTTCTTGAATTAGCTGTTAAAACTGAAACCGCCGGGGATGGGAAGGCTGCGGTTAACCCCCCTGAACCGGATTCCCGCTGGAAGGCTATGATCAAACCGGGCTCCAATGGAATTCTTGTGGCAGGTTCCACGCGGAAAGGTGAGGAAAAGACAGTATTTGAGATCGCCCGTAACGCTGGCCTGACCCCTGTGATCGTTCCCCGGCACGAAAAGAGGATCAAGGAAGTTCTGGACATAGCCAGGGCTTCAGGTTTTGCGCCTGCTTTGTGGACAGATGACCCTGTAGGGGCATCATGTATTGTTGTTGATGTTAAAGGAGTACTGGCAGCACTATATGCTCTTGCAGACATCGCTTTTGTGGGTGGTACTCTTGTTCCGGTTGGAGGGCATAATATTCTTGAACCCCTTGCTCAAGGCGTACCGGTTATCATTGGTCCACGTCACCATCATTTCACAGATGTTGTAACAGAGGCTTCAAGGGATAATATTTGCAGAGTATTCACCACTGTGGATCAAGGTGTGGCAGCCACCCTTGAGTTGCTGGATTGTAAAATGAGATCAGAAAAGGATTCCGGAGAGATCAATTCAGGAATTTTTCTTTTAAAAATGAGGGCCCTTCTTAAAAAGATGGAAATACAAGTATGAGATTTGATGAAATTCATAGAAAATTATCTTCGCGAGAGGGATACTGGTTGTGGCTGGCCTGGCTTCTTCAACCAGCGGCATTCCTCTATCTGATCGGGGCCGGAGTAAACAGATTATTGTACAGCAAAGGCATCTTGAAGAAAAGATCCTTCAACACGGTGATCGTAAGCATTGGCAACATAGAGGTTGGAGGTGTTGGCAAGACCCCTGTAACAATACGGATTGCCGGAAAACTTGCTGATATGGGTATAAGAACTTCTGTTGTATGCAGAAACCTTGCAGCAAGCAAGGTGCCGCCAATGGCAGTCACTCAGGGTGATGCATCCGGTGGGCCGGTTATGAGCGATGAAGCAATTCTGCTGGGAAGAGTTCTTGGAGGAGCATGCTCTGTGTACACAGCCAGCGATAAGACTGCTGCAGTTGAACGGGCAGTGAGAGAAATGAAACCTGAGGTGATCATTGTGGATGACGGGTTTCAGCATCACAAACTTCACCGTGATCTTGATGTGGTGGTTCTTAATGCCGATCACCCGTTCGGACAGGGGGGAGTTTTGCCTGCTGGCACTCTGCGAGAATCCTCCAGAGCCCTTTCAAGTGCAGATTATCTATGGATAAACGGTGTTACATCTGAAACACAGCTTTCACTTGCAAGAAGACTCATTTCAGGTAGAAACTGGAAGTCTCCTTTCATTTCAAGCAGTATTGTTCCGGGAAAACCTCTGAAGTATGACGGCACCTGTGATAAGATAGGTAGAGTTGTGGCATTCTGCGGTATAGGCAAACCCCAGGGATTCAGGAATACACTGGAAAAGACCGGGTTTGAAATACTTAAATTTCATATCTATCCCGATCACTGGAGATATACACAGAACGATATTCAACATCTTTTAGGAAGTCTGATGCAATCCGGTGCAGATTATCTGATAACAACCGAGAAAGATGCAGCAAGACTGGGCGCGTCTTCAGTAAAGGCTATGAAATTAAGTGTTCTTCCTATCAGACTGTCTGTTACAAGTCACTCGGCTGAGGAAGAGCTTCTTGGCAGCATACTGGAATTAGTAGGGAGAAAACAATGACCAGAAAGACAGACATTCTGATTATAGGCGGAGGAATGGCTGGGCTGACCTGTGCTCTTGAGATACCTGAGAGGTATGCAGTAACAATTCTCAGCAAGATCGAACTGCCCACTGGAAGCACATTTCTTGCGCAGGGTGGACTGGCGGCAGTTACCTCTGAAGATGACAGCATCGAAAATCATCTCAGAGATACTCAGAAAGCCGGTGCCGGAATGGTGGATGAAACAGTAGCAAGAGAGATCATATCCATGGGACCTGAACTGGTATCTGTTCTTTCAGGGTGGGGTATCACTCTTGAAGGGGCCAACGGTGATGGTGGAGGAATGGAAGGTGGACATTCCTTCAGACGGGTGCTTCACTATTTTGACCAGACAGGAAGATTTATCTCTGAGCATCTCGCTGATGAATGCAGGAAACGAACCAATATTACCATAATCGAAGATGCTTTTGCCATAAATCTAATTCCAGCGTCACGGGAGGCTTTGTCTCTTCTGCAGAAAGGCAGTGACAGGTGTCTTGGAGCTTATGTTCTGATAGGTGAGGATGTTGTAACGTTTCTGGCAAGAGAGACAGTACTTGCCACAGGCGGCGCAGGCAAAACCTATCGCTACACATCCAATCAGGATTCCTCAACAGGTGATGGCATTGCAATGGCTTTCAGAGCAGGGCTTCCTGTGAGAAACATGGAATTCTATCAATTCCACCCCACCTGTCTCTACCACCCGGACAAGAGGAACTTCCTGATAACAGAAGCTTTGCGGGGAGAGGGAGCCACACTGGTTAATGAATCAGGCAAAAGATTCATGGAATACTACGATTCTCAGCGCATGGAGCTTGCACCAAGAGATATTGTTGCCAGAGCCATCGACAGTGAGATGAAGCATTACGGAACAGATCATATGTATCTTGATGCAACGCATCTTTCAAGAGATTTCCTTGAGGGCCACTTTCCAGAAGTTACTTCAGGTGTGATGTCCGTGGGTATAGAGCCATGGAATGAACCTATTCCAATTGTTCCAGCAGCTCACTACTGTGTTGGCGGTGTTGTGGCTGCCACTGACGGTTCTACGGAAATGATAGGCCTCCGGGTTATTGGAGAGGCTGCATCAACTGGATTCCACGGTGCAAATCGTCTGGGAAGCAACAGCCTGCTTGAAGCCGGGGTTATGGGATTGCTTTGTGCAAGATCCTTCAGGGAAGATACCCCTGCAGAAATAAAGGCTCTCCAGGTGAGAGACTGGTCTTTCGGCAGGGCAGAGCCCCTGGAAGAGAGCGTTCTCGTTGATCATTCATGGGCTAGCCTCAGGAGTGTAATGTGGGATTATGTTGGAATAGTAAAGACAGACAAGAGACTGCGCAGAGCATTAAAGCTTCTGGATGTGCTGGCTGAGGAAGTTGAAGAAGACTACTGGACACTTCTTCCCACAGTTGAACAGCTGGAACTCAGGAACCTTACAACGGTAGCAAGGATAATTGTAAGGAGTGCTTTGAAAAGAAGAGAGTGTGTAGGGCTTCACTATCTTATGGATTGTCCCCACACTTCACATATTAAGACAGATACCATACTGAAGATTAACATGTAACACAGGGGGTACATGAGAAAGCTTTTTCCACTGCTTCTCTCAATAATCGCAGCCGGGTGTACCTCCGCTCCTGTATACAGGGGCACCGGGGTGAACTGCCGCGGACCTATGCCGTCCTCTTGTGCTGTTACTCCCGCCTCCGGTTCTGAAGAGATAACAGCTCCTCCAAATCCTTCAAGCTCCATCGAGCACAGGATGCAGGGTGAGATAGAGAGCTGGATGGGCACGCCTTATGTCTATGGCGGTATTACCAAAAGCGGTGTTGACTGTTCGGCATTTACCCAGGCAGTTTTCCGTTCTGTGGGTATAGAGATCCCAAGGCGGGCATCCAGGCAATCTGCTGCTGCTGAAACAGTAAGCAGAAGCAATCTTCGTTACGGTGATCTGATCTTTTTCAACACCTCTGGCTCCGGTATTTCCCACTGCGGAATTTATCTCGGGAATGGTGAATTTGTTCATGCTTCCAGTAGCAGGGGAGTGGTACGAGATATTCTCAGCCATCCCTATTACTCCGCTCGTTATGTCACCGCTGGCAGATTTCTCTGATGAAAGTTCTTGATATCAACAATCTCTACTCTCCTACTGGCGGCGGTATACGAATTTATCATCATGAAAAGCTTAAATGGTGCAGAGCAAACGGAATAGAGAACCTTCTGCTCTATCCAGCACACGACAACACGATCAAACTAATCAATGGAGGCACCGTAAGAGGCCTCAAATCTCCGAGGCTTGCAGGAAGCGGCTACAATTTCTTCACAGCAAGAAAGCCTATAATTAATGTGATCAAAGAGTTTAAGCCTGATATTGTAGAGCTTGGCAGTGGCATGGTTCTGCCTGGGATGGTAAAGGGTGTACTTGAGGATATGAACACACCCTCTTTTGCATACTTCCATTCAAACTGGCCGGCAACCCTCCCCATGAGTGTTCTGGGAATAAGCAACGGGATCTTCTCCCAAATGTTCCAAAAAGCGGCAATGCCATTTATGCGCAAAGCCTACAGACAGATGAATGCAGTCATAGGTGCCAGTGACTATTCATTAGAGAAGTTGCGACAGGCAGGATTGATGAATATCTGCAAGGTTCCCCTTGGTACAAACCCGGACATCTTTCACCCTCAAAAGAGATCTGAAGCGTTAAGAAGCAGTCTCGGGATACAAAAGAACGGCAAAATGATCCTGTATATGGGCAGACTTGCGCCAGAAAAGGGGATTCATGTTCTCCTGAAAGCATGTACCCACCTCTTCAGGCAGAAGAATCTTGTTCTTGTTGTTGCAGGTGGAGGGCACTGGGACAAAAAGGTAAAACAGATGGCAGGTCAGAAGCCTGACAGAATGAAAATACTGGACAGGGTAACCAGCAGGTCAGCAGCAGCAGAACTCATGGCAAGTGCTGACGTCTTTGTATCAGCAGGCCCCCTGGAAACCTTTTCTCTGGTCACTCTGGAGGCTCTCAGTTGTGGTACTCCCGTGGCAGCATGCAGCAGCGCCGCTGCAGCTGAACTGGTCACTGAAGCCGGAGGCAATTCCACATATACTCCATGGGACTCAGGAGAGGCCCTTGCAGAGGCAGTTATGAATGCGGCCTCAGCCGATAAGCCCAAAAGGGATGATTTCAGGAATTTCGCAGAGCAGTATACATGGGACGCATGCTTCAATAAGCTCTTCCATGTGTACAATACCCACAAAGCATCCCGCTAACCGGATAAACCAGGCGCAAAGTACATAAACTCTCGTATATATTGGCTCACCGGGTATCCAACAGAGTCAAGTGTTAAATACAGGTGCTGTTAACTTAGTCGCGAGTAGTAGTCTATAATTATCAGACGGGAGCGCCAGGGAAGAGGTCATTCGAATTAACTGAGCCATCCATCTTCATATTGTAATATACCTGCAATATCCTATTGACTGCATAATATCTCTACCATATAATGTACACTAAATGATAGCGAAGACTCGCAACACGACAGTCTGGATAAATGCATGCAGAGACCAATAGCAGAATACAGCAGTATCTCTGGTAACAGTGCAAATACCCGTAAACCCAGACTTCTTGATCAAATGCACCAGTCCATGCAGTCACGCCACTACAGCCCCCGCACAGAGCGATCGTATTGTAACTGGGTAAAGCGATTCATCTACTATCACAACATTCGTCACCCACAGGAAATGGCAGAGCCGGAGATCAATGCTTTTCTCACTCATCTGGCTGTAAAAGAGCATGTGAGTGCTTCCACGCAGAACCAGGCTCTTGCTTCTCTTCTCTACCTGTACAGAAATGTCATAGGAAGGGAGGTCGGAGACCTGGGCGAAGTAATCCGTGCACGCAAACCCAAACGCCTTCCTGTTGTAATGACCCGCAGTGAGGTAACCACAGTTCTGAACAACCTGCCTTCCGATAAGTGGCTTATGGCCTCGCTC
>JAGLQD010000352.1 GCA_023136985.1 Candidatus Sabulitectum sp.
CCACACATAGCCAAACAAGGCCTGATAAGCCGTGCCTACATGGGGATCTCCTGTGGGAGATGGTGCCAGTCTGGTTCTTACCTTCATTATTACCGCCTTTTCATTATGAACTTATGATGGCTATAATACTTCAAAGAGAGAAGGGAGGGCACAGTGATCAAAGTGGAAAGACCTGATGAGAAAAGACTTCTAGAACTTGATGTAACGAGTTGGTCTGTGTGGGAGAAGGAAATATCAGAATTCCCGTGGGAATATGATATGGAAGAGGTTTGCTACATACTTTCAGGGAAGGCAACAATTACTCCTGAAAGAGGAGATCCGGCTAAAATTATTCCCGGAGATCTTGTAACTTTTCCCATGGGCATGAAGTGTGTGTGGAAAATAACTGAGCCAATTAAGAAGCACTACGATTTCAGGTAACCACTACTGAGGAGAGACCAATGAAGACGATCTACTTGTACATTCTGGCGCTGCTGCTTATTCCTGCAACCGCCCTTTCAACAGATACCACCGGTTTGAACGAGCTTATCATCACCACACCGGAACTTGCTTCCATGGTTACAGAGGTTCTATCTCTTCAACCGGATTCATCGTTCTGGAATGGAACGAACAGTGATGATATGGTTATGTTTTTTAACGAATGGCTTACATATAATCCACAACCTGAAAACCCAGGTAAATACATCAGATTGTTTGACGAGCTTGCAAATTCTACAGGTGGGGAACTCCTCTTCAACGACAATGTTTTCAGTTCATGGTTTATCAGTTTTCTTGATGCCAGAGGAGATTATCTGGGAACCGCAGCCTCGGCATCCTGCTTGCCGGCATGGTTAGCTGATTCGGTTGTACACATTGACCAGTATGTTGTTCCTGAAGAAGGATTCACTTGTTTTAACGACTTCTTTCTCAGAACCCTTAAGCCTGAATCGAGACCTCTTGACGGAGCAGGAGATCCTTCTATTCTTGTTTCCCCCGCCGATGGATCTATTCACAGGATCTATGCTGCCCACCTGGAGTCTAATTTTGAAGTGAAGCGTGATGTTCTGAACATCAGGCAGGCTCTCAACAACAGTTCGTATGCAGACAACTTCATTGGTGGTGATGTTGTTGACATTCTTTTGTGGTTTACTGATTACCATCGCTTTCACTGCCCCGTCTCAGGAGAGCTTGTGTACGCCGGAGAGTATGCCGGATCCTACAACTACAATTTTGCTGATGTTGACTGGTTCCAGGAACTGGCAAAACACAAGCGCCTGTGCTACATTATAGATTCTGAAGAGTTTGGACTTGTGGCTATGATCCCGGTTGGCTTCTGGGGAGTAGGGTCAATAATTACTGAGTGTCAGGTTGGAGATTATCTGGAAAAAGGGCAGGAGATGGGTCACTTCGCTTACGGAGGATCATCCATACTTCTTGTTTTTGAGCCCGGTGCGATACAATTCATTCCTGATGTAACAGAAGAAAGTCAAACAGTTCAGGTCAGATCCATGATTGGTGTATCAACTCTATAGTAAGGACATACGGATGATTCAAGGAAATTTCAAAGCAGCACCCCTGGATGTTATGGCAAAAGTGGTGACTGTTCTAATGATCGTTGCAGCTGGTGTCATTCCATTCATTCTTGACCATATGATGTATTTTATGGGATTTCTGCCTGTAATTCTCTTCGTAACGTGGCTTTTTTCTGTTACCGGTTTTGCCCTTGAGGGCAACACTCTGATAGTATCCAGGCCTTTGTGGAAAACCACAATTGCTCTGCCTCCGGACTGCACAGCCAGGGCAGAACCTGAGATCAGGAAGGGTCTTCTTAAAACCATGGGAAACGGCGGCCTGTTCGGTTATACCGGAGGGTTCAGAAACAGAAAACTGGGCAACTTCAAAACCTATGCCACAAACTGGGGCCACGCAGTCTCTGTTACCAGTGATGCAAATGAATTCTGCATTGTGGTCACCCCTGAAGAGGTGGAACTTTTCATACAGAGCATAAACGGTTAAGCGATTCAGTTAGGGGACAATACAGATCTTGAGGGTTTCTATCTGGTCACCGGCAATTGCAACCATGTGATATATCCCAGAGGAAAGCCCTTCCTCCTGAAGTAAATTATAGTCATGAAGAAAAAAAGAGTCCTCACATTGTGAGAACTCATGCAATTGAATGGCGGAGAAGGAGGGATTCGAACCCTCGGTAGAGTTACCCCTACAATTGCTTAGCAGGCAATTGCCTTCAACCGCTCGGCCACCTCTCC
>JAGLQD010000353.1 GCA_023136985.1 Candidatus Sabulitectum sp.
GGCTGGTCCGGCTACATGTTGAGTGGTCCGGAAGGGTCAGCACAGCTTATAAGGGGAATTGCCGAAACACTGGAGGCTGACACCATAATGGCTGACAGCTCTCTGTGGGCAAGAACCCTTCAACTGGCCTGGAACACCAATGCTCTTGCCGATTCATGGATACTTGGTGCTTTTCAGGAAGACCCTCCGGTTGTCCCGGTGAGAACCAGCAGATGGCTGGAAGCAGGAGCAGACACCATGATAGTTTCTTTGCCAATAGGGAACACGATTTTCCTGTGGGGTGGGTCACGAACGGGCGATTTTAATATCACAGCCTGGCGCGGCGTAGGAACTGAAGTGATTCCATGCGGATCATCGGCAATGAGTGTTCTGGTTACCAGTTCTGTTCACGGATCGCCAGATGATATAATATCACTGCAATACCAGCCTTCGGAAGTAGATGAGTTCTGGAGAGAAAAATGGGCGCCTCTTCTGAGCATTGCAGACTCTCTGGTGTTAAGTCAGGTGGCCGATAGTCTTGTGGCAAGGAACTCTCTTGTTTGGATAAGAGGAACCGGGGGGCAGGATCTGTCGCCCTGGACCATGATTTCCTCTCCATCTCCTGCGGCGGTAGCTTCTGTAGAGATTGACCGTGTTCCCGGGATAGCTATTGCATTGACAGGTGAACCTCTTCCGGGAATTCTCACAGTTAAAATGCCCGGTAATGCCGGAAGCGGAGCAAGAGCAGCTTATGCAGCAGCACTTCTGGAACGAATTGTCAGCCGTATGGCGCTGCCTGCAGGCTCAGTATGTCAGGGTGCGTTTTCCGAAGACGGTTCAGTTCTTCTTTACATATCAGGAGTTGACTGGGATGAAGCAACGGCTCTGCTCATTATCAGAGACGAGCTAACGCCAATAATCTTTACATCACCGGAGTACCAACTTCTTAATAACGCGGCAATCAAAGCGGGGATTCCCGAGATGGATCAGCATGATACTATCACCCTTCTTGCAGGGGTCATGGGATTCATGAACTGAAAACGACTTTATCGAATTTGATATGACAACAGGAAATGCCACCGGCAATTCATGGGACTGCTACCTTGGTCCGATGGATGTGACTTTTTGCGAGTATGAAGGTATCGACAATCAGTATTTGCTCGGACATTTTGACAACAACCACATAGAAATTTACGATGAATTAACAACAGGTGCGCGTCCTTATCTAAATGGC
>JAGLQD010000354.1 GCA_023136985.1 Candidatus Sabulitectum sp.
CGGATTATGTAAATGTTTATGGATTGGATATTACAGAACGTAAAAAGATAGAAGAAGATTTGAAAAAATCAGAAAATGATTTACGAACCTTGTTTAATGCAATGACAGATATTGTGTTTGAGATGGATTATGATGGGACGTATACCAATATTGCTCCAACTTCACCTGAGTTGATGTTTTTGTCAGCAGAAAACTCAATTGGAAGAACACTGCACCAGGTATTTCCAAAAACCGAGGCAGATCAGTTTCTTTCCTTTATACGCCGGTGTATTGATGGAAATGAAAGCATCACCATCGAGTATCCGCTGGCTATAGGAGGTAGAACCGTCTGGTTCGAGGGAAGAGCAACTCCCAAGACGAAAAACACTGTTCTTTACATTGCAACAGATATCACTGATCGAAAAGAAGCGCAGATAGAGCGTGAACGGTTGATGATGGCTATTGAGCAGGCAGCAGAGACCATAGTTATTACCGATCTGAATGGAACCATCGAGTATGTGAACCCGGCTTTTGAAAAGATAACAGGTTACTCCAGGGATGAGGTCATTGGCCAGAACCCGAGTATTCTGAAAAGTGGAAAGCAGGAGGATACATTCTTTAAGGAGATATGGGAAACCATCACAAGTGGCAGAAACTGGACCGGACGGATCATCAACAAAAGGAAGGATGGCTCTTTTTACACTGAAGAAGCAACTATTTCTCCTGTGAGAAATCCATCAGGTGAGATCATAAACTATGTTGCAGTTAAGCGCGATATTACCGTAGAAGTGAAACTTGAGGAACAGCTGCGACAGGCCCAGAAAATGGAAGCGGTCGGCCAGCTTGCCGGCGGGGTTGCTCACGATTTCAACAACCTTCTCCAGGTGATAAACGGGTACACGGAGCTAGTCCTGGCTGAAATCAATCAAGAGCATTCATCTTATGAATTTATCCGGGAAATAGCAAAAGCAGGAGATCGAGCTCAATCTCTTGTGAGTCAGCTTCTTTCCTTCAGCCGACGACAGATAATCAACCCGGTTGATCTTGATCTTAACGAAGTAACTGAGAAACTCATGAAGATGATAAGACGGGTGATCGGGGAACATATTCAGTGCGATTTCATTCCCGGTTACGAACTTGGAACGATCAAGGCTGATTCCGGGCAGATGGAGCAGATCCTCATGAATCTCTGTGTTAATTCCCGTGATGCTCTTGCAGGTGGAGGCAAGATCTCAATAGAGACAGGTAATGTTCTCATCGATGCAGAGTATGCCCGAATCCACCCCTGGGCCAAGCCCGGTCGATATGTTTTGCTAAGCGTCACAGATGATGGCTGCGGGATGGATAAGAAAACACTGGCAGGCATATTCGACCCATTCTTTACTACCAAATCCATAGGGAAGGGAACCGGGCTTGGTATGTCCACTGTGTACGGTATTGTCAAACAGCACAATGGGGAAATTCAGGTTTACAGCGAACCAGACAAGGGAACAGTGATAAAGATATACCTGCCTGTGGTTGCCAGAAGAGCTGCAAGTATAGCAAACCAGTTGAATGCTCCCGCAATGGGTGGCAGCGAAACTATTCTTGTTGCTGAGGATGACGCTATGGTTCGAAACCTCACCAGACAGACTCTTGTTATGGCGGGATACACAGTTATTGATGCAAAGAATGGCAGTGATGCTCTCAGCCTGTTTTTCAAGCATGAAGACAAGATCAATCTTCTTATGCTGGATGTTGTTATGCCGGGGCTTGGAGGAAAAGAGGTTTATGACAAAGTACTGGAAACACATCCTGATGTGCCAACACTGTTCTGCAGTGGATACAGTCAGAATGCTATTCACACAGGGTTTGTTCTTGATTCCCATCTGTATTTTATACAAAAACCATACAGTTCCGACTCACTTCTCCGTAAAATACGCAAGGTTCTTGATTCATGATACAGGAAAATCAGCTTCTTACTCTCCTTCTCGTAGCAGGATTCTGGTTTTTCATTATTTTCAACAGAAAGAGGATGGCAGATCTACAGGAATCAGGATTGTTTTTAGCGGCTTTCGGGGCCCTTTCCGCAGGATGGCTACTGACCACGCTGGAGGAGTTATTCCTGGCAGACATCCTTAACACCATCGAACATGTTTCTTTCTCAGTGGGCAGTATCCTCTTTGCTCTCTGGGTTTTGCGGGTATTCTCAGGAAAGAAAGAAGCATCTGAATGAACCTGGTGCTTATTCTTTCTGCTATTTCCATGCTGGCTGCATTCTTTGCATTTGTTGTTGGTTGGCGCAGCAGGAAACACAAGCTTCACAGTGAAGCCAGATGGATTGTTCTATGGTTTCTCGTGCTCACGCAGTTTCATTACCTGAGCGATATTCTTGAGTGGGCAGGTATCACAGATGTACTTAGTGATATTGAAGACTATTTTGAGGTTCTTATTCCGCTTTTGCTCTTCCTGATAATATATTCTCTCCTTAAGGAGCAGTCAGAGAAAAAATTGCACATGTTCAAACAGCTTGTCTCTTCAACCAGCGACCACATGTCTTTCGTCGGCTATGATTATGTATATCGTACTGTAAACAAAGCGTACCTCACAGCTCACGGTAAAACCAGCGATATGATTGTTGGCCACTCTATTACCGAGCTTATGGGTGAAGATGTCTTTACAGGTAAGATAAAAGACAGATTTGACAGATGTCTTGCCGGAGAGAAGGTTCAATACCGGGAAAGGTTTAACTTTCCTAACCTCGGCCTTCGTTACCTGGATGTGGCCTATCAACCTTATTTCAGCGAAATTGGCGAAGTTGCCGGAGTTGTTGTAAGCAGCAGAGATATTACCGACCTTCACCATTCCGAAAGGGAACTGGATGAAAAAACTTCCCTCCTGAAAAGCGTTCTTCACAGCACCACCGATACAGCCATTGTTACAACTGATCTCAATATGCGCATTAATTTTTTCAATCCCGCAGCTGAAAAGTTGTTTGGTTTTACCGCAGATGAAGTTGTGGGTAGAACTGTTATGGAATTCCACAAGTCATTCAGTGTTGCACCGGAAAGACTGGAAGAAGCTCTTGAAACAGTTCGCAATACAGGTCAGTGTGATTACTCGCTTGATCTGGATACAGGCGCAGGCTTCGGTGTTCGTCACATAGAATGCCGACTTGAGGGAATCTTTAACTCAAAAGGGGATATAGTCGGTTATTCAAAGTTCGCCCGGGATGTTACTGAACGCAGACAGATGGAAATGAAGCTTCGTGAAAGTGAGCAGCGTTTTCATGCATTGTTTGACGAAATAAGTGATGGTGTTGCTGTTTATGAAGCTGTTGATGATGGTTCAGATTTTGTTTTCGTGGATATCAACAGTGCCGCACAGAAAATGGAAGGCGTATCCAGTGAAGATATAGCAGGACACAAAGTTACGGATGTATTTTCCGGTGTAGAGCAATTCGGATTTCTGGACGTATTGCGCCGGGTCTGGAAAACAGGGGTTTCTGAAGATCATCCTGTGTCACTTTATGAGGATGATAAAGTGTCATACTGGCGAAAGAACAGTGTGTACAAACTTCCTTCCGGGGAAGTGGTTGCGGTTTATTCCGATGAGACATCAAGAAGGCAATCCGAAGAAGCAATGAGAAAAAGTGAAGAGAACTACCGACTTCTTGTAGAAACAATTACCAGCGGGATTCAGGAAGTAGATATTAATGGAGTAACAGTTTTCGGGAACCAGGCTTACCACAGGCTTCTGGGGTACGGGAATGGTAAACTGATCGGCAGGTCGATGTATGATCAACTTGAGAAAGATGAAGCAAAGAGGCTTTACGATCACATTAAGCTCCTGATAGAACAGCAGCCAGAACCTGAGCCATGGTTCGGTACTTTAACAAAAAAAGACGGTACAGTTATTGATGTTCAGACAGACTGGAACTACAAGCGGAGCAAGAGCGGTGAAGTAACTGGATTCATATCTGTTTTGACTGATGTTTCCCAGAGTAAAAGAGACGAAGAAAAACTGAAGGCGGAGCACGCAAGATTTGTAACGGTTATGGATTCTCTGGATGCAATTGTGTATGTGGCGGATATGCAGACACATGAGGTTCTTTTTGCAAACAAGACTGTGCGTAAGCAATGCGGGGATGTTACAGGTGGGATCTGCTGGCAGGTGCTGCAGGTCGGTCAGACGGAGCCTTGCCCGTTTTGCACAAACAACAGGTTGCTTGACAAGAATGGAAAGCCCAATGAACCCTATGTCTGGGAATTTCAGAACACAGACAACGGAAGATGGTATCAATGCAGAGACCAGGCAATTCCATGGCTGGATGGACGGCTTGTTCGCATTGAAATAGCCACTGATATAAATGACAGAAAACTTGCTGAAGAGGCTCTTGTAGTAGATAAACGAAGACTTGCAGACATTCTTCAGGGAACAAATGTTGGAACATGGGAGTGGAATATCATCACGGGAGAGCTTCTTCTTAATGAGCGGTGGGCCGGGATCATAGGCTACACCCTTCAGGAACTGTCGCCTGTCACCATGGATACCTGGACCAAGTTTGCTCACCCTGAAGATCTTGCAAAGGTGGATGAGATGCTGGAAAACCACTTCAGCGGTGAACTTGAGTACTATATGTTTGAAGCCCGAATGAAGCACCGGAACGGGAATTGGATCTGGGTTGTGGATAGGGGCAAGGTTTCCAAGTGGAGCGATGATGGCAGGCCTATGCTTATGTCAGGAACCCATATTGACATCACAGAGCGTAAGCTTGCAGAGGAAGAAGTTATCAAGCGCGAACGGTATCTTAATGGGTTGAATGAATCGGCTCAGATCCTGCTTGCCTCAGCAGGGTCAATTCCATTTCAGAAGTTTCTTGATAGTCTTGGGCCTGCAGCCAGCGCCAGTAGAACTTACATATTCATGAACCATCCAGGGACACAGGGGGATCTGTTGTTGAGCCAGAAAGCTGAATGGTGTGCGTTGGGCATTGCACCTGAAATAGACAACCCTCTGCTCCAGGATCTTTCATACGATAAGTGGCTTCCACGGTGGTGGGATATTCTGCACAAAGGGGATCTGATAAATGGACGTGTGGCTGATTTTCCTGAAATGGAGAGGGAGATACTTGATCCACAGAATATTCTTGCAATTCTTGTAATTCCCTTAATGATAGATGACGAATTTATTGGTTTTATCGGATTCGACAACTGTGTTTCAGACCAGGAGTGGAACGATGTGGAACAGACTTTTCTTCGTACAGCTGCCGGCGATCTGTCCCAGGCGATCAGGCGTGTTCGTGCAGAAAAGAAAGTAAGGATATCGCTTCGCGAGAAGGAAGTTCTTTTGCGTGAGATACATCACAGAGTTAAGAACAATATGCAGGTTGTTACAAGTCTGCTTAATCTGCAGGCTCGAAAAGTTACAGATGTCAAAGCACTGGATGCAATTCAAGAAAGCCAGAGGCGTATAGGTGTGATCTCTCAGGTTCACGAAGCTCTTTACCTGTCAGGCGATCTGAGTCGCATATCAATGGACAAGTACCTTACTGGGATTTTAAGAGAGATCACAAGTCTCTATCTGGATGCGGAAGATAGTATTGGATATCTGGTTGATGCTGACGATCTGGTTCTTTCCATTTCTGAAGCAATTCCAGTTGGTCTGGTAACCAATGAGCTGGTAACAAATGCGTTCAAGCATGCCTTTCCGGGAGATCGGAAGGGATTTATAAGCATTACTATTCGAAAACATCCAGGTGGCATTGTAGAGCTTCTTGTAGCAGACGATGGTGTAGGAATGCCTGATGGGCTGGATATTGATGGTGCTGGCTCCCTTGGGCTGCAGATAGTTTACAGTCTGGTAAAGATCCAGCTCGGAGGTTCAATTGAGGTAACTAACCACAAAGGAACCACATTCAGTATCAAATTCAATCAATCCAAAGACCAGAAACATGATCCCATGCTGCAAGGCATTACAGGGAGTAGATAATGGAAGCTGCAAAAATTATGATAGTAGAGGACGAGGGTCTTGTGGGGCTTGATATCCAGAACAATCTTAAAGACCTGGGATACAATGTAACATCGGTATTTGCCGAGGCAGACCGGGCTCTTGCGTATCTTGACGGGGAAACTGTAGATCTCATCCTGATGGATATCAACTTGAGGGGGGAAATGGATGGTATCGATGCTGCGGCAGAGATCAAGGAACGCTTCGGTATTCCGGTTCTATTTCTCACAGCATTTGCCAACAGCGAAGTGATACAGCGCGCCAGTCACGTGGGTGCCTACGGATATCTGCTGAAGCCTTTCAAAGCAAGGGAACTTGAGGCAATGGTCGAGGTCGCTTTGTGCAAACACAGAGCCGATGCTGATAGAACAGTTCTTGAGAAGCGGTTGCAAAGGGCAGAGAAGTATGAAAGTCTACGGGTTATGGCCGGGGGAGTTGCTCACCAGTTCAACAACAGTCTTCACGCGGTTCTGGGCAATTTGTCTTTTGCCCTTGAAGAACTTCCCAGAGAGTCACCTGCAAGATTCAGCCTGATCGAAGCTGAAAAGTCTGCCTGGAAGGCGGCGGAACTGAGCAAGCAGATGTTGGCGTTTTCCGGACACGGGTTTGTGAAAACTACCGAACTTGATATCACAGCTTTCGTAGGGCAGTTGAAGCACCTGTTGCGAGCTCTGCTTCCTTCATCTGTGATTCTTGAGTTCGATCTTGCTCACCGGCTTCCACTGATACATGCAGACCCGGGTCAGCTGAAGCAGATCGTCATAGCTCTGATAATAAATGCCATTGAAGCAATTGGCGAGAAGAGCGGTATAATTACCGTCAGAACTTCACTTATGGAATGCGACAGAGATTATCTGATGCTGTTGCGTTTAGGCAAATTTCTTGAAGAAGGAACCTATGTTTTTCTGGAAATTACAGACACAGGATCCGGCATGGACAGTGATACAATTCAAAAAGTGTTTGACCCGTTCTTCTCCACCAAATTCACAGGGAGAGGCCTTGGACTACCTTCTTCTCTGGGGCTTGTTCAGGCACACAACGGAACTATAAGGATCAGCAGTGAACCTGGGCTGGGAACATCTGTGAAGGTAATGCTTCCAGCAATAGAAGATGAGCACCTTGATGACCCGATTAGAAGAGCTGGAGATGCGCCGTCCTGGAAGGGCAATGGAACCATTCTGCTTGTGGATAACGAGGAAGTCGTTCGTTCAATAAGCGGAACTATGCTGGAGCGCATCGGTTTTAAAGTTCTTAAAGCGGTAAATGGCATTGATGCAGTGAATAAATTCAGCAGGAATTCAGAAGATATTGTTTGCGTTCTTCTTGATCTAACCATGCCTGGAATGGGTGGCAAAGAGGTTTTGCGCGAATTTCGCAAAGTTCAGCCAGGTGTGAAAGTAATTTTATGCAGTGGGTACAGCGAAGAAGAAGCAACACTCAGTTTTCAACAGGGAGACCTTGCGGGTTTTCTGCAGAAGCCTTACGGATTCGATTCCATGGTTAACAGAATCAAAAAAGCTCTTGATCACTGACTTGTTGAGATCCTGATAATTTCTAAGAGAGCAGATGTGTTTTTAGATAAAGACCCAGTATAAACGCAGATATTCCAGCAAGTACATTGATCAGAATGAAGATACCTGCAGTAAGAGCATCCCCGGATTTCCAGAGCTGCACTGCGTGGCCGCTGAAAGCACTGAAAGTGGTTAAGGCACCAAGGAAGCCGGTTGCAACGAAAAGGGCGTATCTGGAGTCATGCGAGAGAAGACCCATTACAAGACATCCCGCAATATTCACAGTTATGATCCCAATGGTGCTTCCAGTAACACTCACCACAAGATGGCGAACCACGGCGCCGGCAAATCCGCCGGCACCAACGGCTGCTGCCTCGTAGATTATCAGTCTCACTTTTTCTTGTGTTCTTTAAGCACTTCTTCGGCAACTGCAGCAGGTACTGCTTCGTAGTGCTCGAATTGCATAGAGAATGATGCGCGGCCCTGGGTAGAGTTTCTTAGATCTGTGGCATAACCGAACATCTTGGAGAGAGGTATTCTGGCTTTGAATTCTTTTGCGTTTCCACGGGCCTCCATGGATACGATTATTCCCCTGCGCTCATAGATGCTTCCTGATACTCCTCCAGAGTATTCCTCCGGGCTTATAATCGTAACAGACATCATGGGCTCTAGAAGCCTTGGGCTGCACTTCATAAAAGCCTTCTTGAATGCGTTTCTGGCGCAGATCCGGAAAGCCATTTCAGATGAATCCACCGCATGGCTCGCCCCGTCTTTAAGGGTGACTTTTACATCCACCACAGGGAAGCCGCAGTAAACTCCGTCTTTCATGGCATCGATGATACCTTTCTCTACTGAAGGGATGTACTCCTTGGGAATATTACCACCCTTTACAGAGTTCTTGAACTCAAATCCGTTTCCTGCAGGAAGTGGGTTAACTGTAAATATGATGTGTGCAAACTGACCTTTACCGCCTGTCTGCTTTTTGTATTTCTCATTCCAGTCAATGGAACCGCTTATGGTCTCTCTGTAAGCTACCTGTGGTTCGTTCACTTCCACATCCACAAAAAACTCCCGTTTGATCCGGTCAATCAGTATTTCAAGATGAAGCTCACCCATACCGGAAAGAACAGTGTCTCCTGTTTCTTCATTGGTTTCCACTGTAAATGTTGGATCTTCTTCTGCAAGTTTGGCAAGAGCATTGGTCAGTTTGTCTCTGTCCTGCCTCTTAAGAGGTTTTACAGCAATGCTCAGTACAGGAGCCGGGAATTCAATGGCTTCAAGAATGATCGGATCATCCGGAGAGCAGATGGTGTCACCGGTTATTGTGTCGGATAAACCGATAACAGCACCGATCTCACCGGTGTTAAGCCTTTCTACAGATTCCCGTTTGTTTGCATGCATCCTTAGAATTCTGCTTACTCTCTGTTTCTTACCGGTTGTAGAGTTCAGCACATGGCTGCCGGCTTCAAGAACACCTGAGTAAACCCTTGTGTATATGAGCTTGCCTGTGTGCCTGTCAGTTACAACTTTGAATGCCAGAGCTGCCAGAGGGCCATCATTGCCGGGTTTGCGCTGTTCCAGTTTGCCTGTTTTGCTCTTGCCGCTTATGGGTGGAAGATCAACAGGGGATGGCAGATAGGCAATAACAGCATCAAGAAGCCTCTGGACACCTTTGTTCTTGTAGGCACTTCCGCAGAGAACAGGGCAGACCAGACCTGCATGTGTTGCTTTTCTTATGGCAGCAGAAAGTTCTTCTTTTGATATCTCTTCGTCTCCGCAGAACTTTTCAAGCAGACTCTCATCAACTTCGCTTACTTTTTCAACAAGTATCAGTCGCTGTTTAGCAGAGATCATCTCCATATCAGCTGGAATGGGTTTTTCTTCAAAGATCATACCGTCTGTTGATTCGTCATAGTACACAGCACAATTGTCCACCAGGTCAATAATTCCAAGAAATTCTTTTTGCTCACCAAGTATGGGAATAGTGATTGGAATTGCGTTGGCATTCAGTCTGGAATGAAGCTCTTTTACAACTCCGTAGAAATCTGCACCTGAGCGATCCATTTTATTTACGAATGCAATCCTGGGAACACTGTATTTGTCAGCCTGGCGCCAGACAGTTTCACTTTGAGGTTCCACGCCGCCAACAGCACAGAAAAGAGCAATGGTTCCATCAAGAATTCTAAGACTTCTTTCAACCTCTACGGTAAAATCAACATGTCCCGGAGTGTCAATAAGATTTATCTGATGTTCTTTCCACTCTGTTGTTGTTGCAGCACTGGTAATTGTGATTCCCCGCTCCTGTTCCTGAGCCATCCAGTCAAGCGTGGCTTCGCCATCGTGTACTTCACCGATCTTGTGAGACTTGCCGGTGTAGAAGAGAATTCTCTCTGATACAGTGGTTTTACCAGCGTCAATATGAGCCATTATTCCGATATTGCGAATTTTCGCGAGATTGTAATCCCGTGCCATCTATCCTTCTCCGTTCTTAAATGATTGATATGAGTGTCCGAATATACGGGAACGCCCCTCTCCTGTGCAAAGAATTTATATTCCAGCCATCTAACAAGAGGAGAAAACCATGAATATCCACACAAGAATAGCTTCTGAACTGAAATTGAACTCCAGCAAAGTTGAGGCAGTTCTTGCTCTTATCAAGCAGGGCGCAACCATACCATTTGTGGCGAGGTACAGAAAAGAAGTTTCAGGTGGAATGGATGAAGTTATACTTGCATTGCTTCGCGACACATGGCAGAAACTTGAATCCCTGGATAAGCGTAAAGCAGCTGTAGTTTCTTCAATGGAAGAGCGGGAGCTGCTAACTGATACATTGAAAAGCAGGATAGACCAGGCAGTTACACTTGCAGAGCTTGAAGATATTTACCTTCCCTTCAGACCTAAGCGCAGAACAAGAGCAGTCAAGGCAATAGAGAATGGTCTTGAACCACTTGCTGACCTGCTAATGGATCAGAGAGAAGAGGATATTCCTGCTCGACTTGCTGAAGCCTTCCTTTCGGAGAGTGTTCCTGACCTGGAAAAGGCACTTGCAGGGGCAAGAGACATTATTGCTGAGAAGATGTCTCAGCATGCTGGAGTCAGGTCAGAGATGAGAAGCCTCTTTCTGGGCAGAGGGTACTTTGTATGCAAGGTGATCAAGGGCAAAGAAGAGGAGGGAAGCAGATTCCGAGACTGGTTTGACTGGTCGGAGAAGGTTTCCACTGCGGCTTCCCACAGGGTACTTGCCATGCGCCGGGGGGAAAAAGAATTGTTTTTGAATCTGTCGGTGAATGTTGATGGGCAGACGGTCACCTCAATAATGACGAGGCATTTTCCGGTGATGTCAAATCCATGCGGGGATCAGGTTCTCATGGCCATGGAGGACGGGTTCAAGAGGCTTCTTGGACCCCGGATGGAGACTGAAACAAGGCTGGTATCCAAGGAGAAAGCAGATCGTGAAGCCATTTCTGTCTTTGCAGTAAATCTCCGGGAATTGCTCATGGCTGCGCCTCTGGGCGGGAAAAAGATCATGGCAATAGATCCAGGTTTTCGTACTGGCTGCAAAACGGTCTGTCTTGATGAACAGGGTAAATTCCTGGATAATTCTACGATCTTTCCCGTTACAGGTAAAAAGGATTCAGCTGCCTCAGAGGTCAGAAGGCTTATTAAGAAGCACGATCTGGAATACATTGGTGTGGGAAATGGCACCGCAGGCAGGGAGACAGAAAGTTTTCTTCAAGAGCTTAAACCCGACATTCCTGTTGTAATGGTTAACGAAAGTGGAGCTTCCATTTATTCGGCCT
>JAGLQD010000355.1 GCA_023136985.1 Candidatus Sabulitectum sp.
ATATCGTCTAAGATTTTTCCCAGTGTTCGGGCCATGGAAGAGAGGCTTCTGAGAACTGGTCATCCAGCAGGCCTTTTCGAAGCTTAATGAAAGTTACAGAAAAATCCGTTGGCTGCAGTTTCATTCTGGAGATTATCTCATTCGCCTTCCTGTACGATTCAAGGCTCGATTCCTTTTTACCGAAGAGGTATTGAATGTATCCAGAACCTGCAAGGGCCACTGCGATGTTTTCCTCATCTCCTATTTCTGTAAAGATAGAAAGAGCTCTGCTGTAGAGCTGCTCCGATTCCTGCAGCCTGTCCTGAAAAATGTATTGAAGAGCATGGTTGCTCATTATCCATGCAGAGGTTCTTTTGTCACCTATCTCCTCTATGATAGTCATGGCTTCTGAGTATGCCGCTTCCCCATTGTCGAAGAGACCCTTGTCGCGGAAGGAATTCCCCAGATTGCACAGAAATACACTTTCAGGCATCCTGTCACCCAGTCTGTGGAAAATTTCAATTGCCTTCTTGAAGTAATCTTCATCGGTGGTTGCCTCATTTCTGTCCCCATAAAGGCTGCCAAGGTTTCCAAGGGTAACTGCCTCGTTTCTTACATCTCCAATTTGTCTGAAGATCTCAAGAATTTCCTCTAGAAGAATAATTGCCTGATCGGTTTCACCTGTATTCCTGCAAAGTATTCCAAGATTCCCCAGTGCCCTTGCTTTGCCCCTCAGATTCTGCTGGTTTGAGAACAAGTCTCTTGCCCTTTCAAAATACTCTTTCGCCTGGGTGTATTCCCGGTGCATACCGGATATAACTCCATGACTGCATAGAACATCACCTTCGATTTCATCATACCCGAAATTCCTGCATATTACAAGGGATCTCTGCAGATGATCCAGGGCTGAATCCATATCTCTTATCGCTGTGAAATGCTCGCCCATGGCCATCTCTGTTCTTGCCAGCCATTCATCAAGGCTATTGCTTGAGGCAATCCGATGCATTCTGTTAAGAAGTGTATCCAGCTCTTTCCATTTGTGTGTAAATAGAAGGGCTTTGTTGCTTCTATGAAGCACAGCGAGAAGCTTCAACAATTCTTTAGTATCTTCCCCACAGCGCGACAGCCATCCGTCAATCTTTTTCCCCCACTGTATAACTGCATCATACTGGTAGTTTTGTGAAGCGAATTTTTGTGCAGTTATTCCACAGTCTACAGCAGAAGAGACTATTCCCGCACGCTCCCAGTGTTCGGCGAGTTTTGCTGATACTCTTTCGGTATCCTGGCCGAATATTTCTTCCATAGATTCAGCAACTGCCTTGTGAAGCACCCGCAGATTGTGTGAAAGAATGCTGTT
>JAGLQD010000356.1 GCA_023136985.1 Candidatus Sabulitectum sp.
GAAAGAATGGTTGAATTCAGCGAACCGGGGCAGTCTATAGTCTTACCTGAAGTCCGGGCTGGAGACACCTTGTCTATTCAGATGAGCAGCAGAGGTGGTGTTCTAGCCGTAGGTTCGGTGCATATTACAGTTGAGACACCACTTATAGAAATGCCTTCAGCTTACCTGTCCATGGGTAGGACCTCAAGAATGCTACCGGACCTGCCGGAAAACAGATTGATGCAGCATTTCTCAATTCCAGTTGATGGGGACGATATTGAGAATGGAACTGTTCGTATACTGCATCTTCAGGGGTTTCCTGTCTATCTGGACAGGATTGATATTTTAGAGGGAAGTGTTCTTTGATGAAAAAACTCTCTGTGGTAATCCCCTCCCGCAACGGTCTCTCTATCCTGAAGGAATTCCTTCCTGCGATAATTCGTGAAACAAGAGAAGCCGGAGGGGAAGTGCTTGTGGTGGATGACTGTTCCACAGACAATACACTACGGGAAGTTGGATCTCTTTTTCCAGGGATCACGCTTCTTTCCAGAAAAACAAACCCAGGTTTCTGTCATGCGGTAAATCTGGGTATGTCAAGGGCAGAGGGCAGCTTCCTGATGCTTTTGAACAACGATACGATCCCGGAAAAAAATGCGTTTGTAAAATTGGTTTCTTCACTGGAGGAATCTCAGTCGGATATTGCAGTAGCAGTTCCTTCAATTATTAGACCTGACGGCTCTGATGACAGCTGTTATCGCTGGGCATTTATTCACGGCCTGGCAGTTACAGGTGAGAAGGTACCAGGAGAAGAGTATCCGTCTGGAGCATGCGCATTGTGGAAGCGCAGTGTGTGGGAAGAACTTGGAGGGCTAAGTACCGACTATGCGCCAATTTACTGGGAGGACACCGACCTCGGTGTAAGAATGCACAGGGCAGGTTACAAGATGAAGAAGTGCTCCGGGATCACTGTAAATCATCAGCATGCAGCCACAATGGGCTGTTCGCTGCAATCCCAGTCCCTGCGTGAACGGAACAGATTTGTTTTCATGGACAGGAATTGCAGTTCTTCAGCAGAGAAAATGTCAAGAAGATGCTGGTTGCCTGTACATTTGATCATTGCTCTGCTTAGAGGAAACCGAGCTTTTACCCGGGGATATCTGGATTATCTGAAGCTGAAGAGGGACCGGAAATGAAAAGAGGAGCTCAGCGTTTTGTGCTGGGGATCGAGGGACTGACCGCTCTCGTGACCGGTGCTTCTGCACTGTCGGCGGTTGTTGCTTTTCTTGTTCTCTGGCTGGCGGTATCAGATGCGCGTACAACTCTGGAAGCTGCTTCATATTCCCGGGCTGAATACATTTCGCATGCACTGGGCATTAGACCCACTCAAGGATCGCTTGAGTCAATTGTGAGCTCTTCAATTCCCGGAGGCTCAGTAAGCGCAGTGGTAGTTCTTTTGGAAAACTCGGATATACTTGCATATCCATCTGTAACAATAGAAGAACTGGAGAACGCTGACAGAATTACTTACTCATCTCCCGAAGGATACAAAGTTTCTCTTTTCATAGAGATGCCACCTGTTCTGGGAGAAAGCACAGTTATACTTTTTCTGTTCGCGCTGTTTGCTGCAATGCTCACTGCTGTGGCTATTCTGGTACCATCATTTCTCAGAAGAACAGTTCTTGATCCATTGAAAAGCATACTGGGAGAGGCAGACAGGTTCGAGAGCGGCAGCGGAAGCACAGCTCATGCTGCCAATGTGTCATTCCAGAAGTTGATCGATCTTCTTGCACACAGGGATTCACAACTGGATCAGATGAGGATTGAGGCGTTGAACAGAGCAAATACTGCAGAATCAAGATCCGGTGCTGTTCTTGAAGCCATGGGCTCATCAGTTCTGGTGATAGATTCTATTGGAAATCCATCGCTCTGGAATAAGCAGGCTTCAGACCTGTTCAAACTTAACGGTGAGCAGGCAAAGAACCACAACCTGAAAGAAAAACTGGAGCCCTATCTGGAAAATAGCATAACAGAGTGGGACGGCGAAGAAAATGGCAGGATCTTCAGATTCAAGGTTACCCCGGGAGAAAATACAGAGATGATCGTTCTTGTCACAGATGTTACAGTTTCTGTTCTGCTTGAAAGAAGACTCTCGGAGGAAAGTGCTCTGGCTGATCTCGGAGCTCTCTCTGGAGGAGTTGCTCACGAGATCGGAAATGCTCTCTGCGCCATGGATGGTTTTCTGGAACTTCTGGGCAGAGGAAGGGGCAGAGATTCAGAGCGTACAAAGGGGATTCTGGCAGAAGCAGGGCTTGAACTGGCTTCCGCTCGGAAAATGGTTGAAGCATTCAGGAATCTTGCACAGCAGAACTCAATAGAAAGCGCTGTTACAACTGAAGCCGCAATTGAACTGATTGCTCAACTGTGCCAGGGCCATTCTGTACCTTGTTCGATTAATAACGAAATTGGAAGTCAGACTGTTACTTTCATTCCGGGTGGTGATATACTCATCACAAGAATAATGGAAAATCTGTTGACAAACGCCTTGCGTTTCTCACCTCATTCTTCGGTAGAAGTAAAAGTTTCTGATTGCTCGGGAGAACATTCTCTTATATTTAGCGTGTTTGACAGGGGATCAGGCCTCCCCGAACCTCCGGAGATTGTATTTCGGCCAATGTATACCACCGCTGGGGCACAGGGTGGAATGGGGTTGGGGCTCACAATAACCAGAAGGCTTGTAAGGGCCATGGGTGGCTCCATCAAGGCCGCCAACAGGCCGGAGGGGGGAGCGGTGTTTACAGTAAGCATTCCCCATCAGGAGGGCAATT
>JAGLQD010000357.1 GCA_023136985.1 Candidatus Sabulitectum sp.
CCAGTCTAAATCCATTAACAATAATCTACAACACTAAATAGATGGAGGCTCTAGAATGAAATCCTTTGAAGGTGTGGAAAATCTTGCTGCTGCAAGCACCAATCAGTACAAGCTTGCGCTGGCCATGGCAAAGAGGGTTCGTGCGCTGAGAAATGGCGCTCCATGCCTGGTTCCCGAGATCGACAACCCCCAGCAGAACGCAGTGAAAGCAGCAATGTCCGAATTTGCAAAGGGCTTGATATCTTACACCACAGCTGATGATCAGCATATTGACCAAGGAGTGAAAAAGTAATGAATAAATTTATTATTCCAGGGGTAACTGCTCTGCTCATGATAATCTCCGGCTGCGGATCAGCTCCATTGGGGGCGGAAGATGTAGCAAGAGTGGGTGGAAATGTTATTACCATGGAGGATATTGATTCAGAGATATTGAGAATACCTCCCTATCAGCGCTCATCTTTTGAGACCCTCAGTGGCAAGAGAGCTCTTCTTGATCACATAATCGAGAGGGAGCTTCTTCTTCTTGCGGCACGGGACGAAGGTCTCGCGGAGGATTCCACTGTTCTTGCAACTGTAGGAGACGCGGAACAACAGGTAGAAGAGATAAAAACCAGGGCGATGGGCCAGGTTTTTTACCAGACAATGATCATTGAATCTATTGAGATTCCAGATTCTCTTATTGAAGACTACTACCAGAACAATCTCCAACAGTACCGCAATGATCCGGTAGCACTGGTTTCGCATATTCTTGTAAGCTCCGATGAGTCGCTTACAGATGCGCTTGCGCTTCTCGACAGTGGCATGCCTTTCGATTCTGTTGCCATTCAACTCAGTGAACATTCAGCAACTGCATCCCAGGGAGGAAGCATTGGCTGGACCGGGGAAAGGCTTGATATCCCGTTTATAGGGGAAGATCAGGAACTTCTATCCCTTCTTCTCGCAACCGAATCGGGTACCGTACTTCCTCCTTACGAGACAAATCTTGGTACGCACATATTCATGGTGCGCGAACAGAGGCCAGAGTCTTTCGACTCAATTGACCAGGTAAGAGCATCAATCGAAGACATGCTGAGACCTGCTCTGGTTAATGATTTCTTTAGAAATACTTTTATGCCCGGTCTTCACGAGACATACGGAGTCATTGTACACGACACCCCTGTAGACGGCGTGTACGCTGTTATTGATGAAACTTCAATTACAGAGGAAGAAATTCTTGCTGAACTTGAAGCCATTCCCCCATACCAGAGAGCCAGCTACGAAACACCAGAGGGCAAACAACTGATCCTGGACAGCATGATAGAGAGGGAACTCATAAGACTTGCCTCCATAGAAGCTGGACTTGATCAGGACAGTTCTGTGGTTGCTCAGGTTGAGCAGGCTCTGAAACAGGTTGAGGAAACCATGAAGGGCGCGCTCATTCAGGAATACTATCAGCGTTACATCGTGGAGACAGCTCAGGTATCAGAAGACGACATTCTGGCATACTACAACCAGCATACTGGAGATGTATACCGTCAGTTCGCACAGATTCAGGTATCTGCCATAGTTACCGATTCTGATCAGGAAATGAATGATGTGCTTACTGCTATGGAAAACGGTATGGCCTTTGCCGACGCTGCTTCTCAGTTTTCCAGGCACCTGCCCACTGCAGCAATAGGTGGTGATCTCGGCTGGGTTCCTCTGAATGCTCCTCTGCCCTACATAACTGGGGACCTTGAGTTCACCGGCGAAATGTTTGATGCTCAGATAGGAACTGTTTTCGGACCTGTATCTACCAGCCTGGGTATCACTCTTCTGGAGATAACCGGAAAAGTTGAGGATGGTGTGAAACCTCTGGACACAGAAGTCCGTGAGTCTATCGTGGCAGCCCTCAGACCTGGAATTGTCAATGACTACCTTTACAATACGATCTTCCCGGAGCTAAGAGAAAAATATCAGGTAGAGATCAATGAAGACGCTTTCCTGCCTGCGACATCAATCGGTGCGGACAGCCTTATGACAATGGCTCAAGAGGCTATGGGAGTAGATCCCGAGACAGCAATCACCTACTTCAAGCTTTTCATTGAAAGATATCCGGAAAATGAAAGGTGCGATCAGGCACAGTTCCTTATCGGTTTCACTTTCAGTGAACAGGTCAAGGATTTTGACTCAGCCAGAGATGCTTTTTCAATTCTTGTTCAAGATTATCCTGACTCTGAGCTTGCGGATGACGCACAGTGGATGATTGAAAATATGGAGATCCCTATCGAGGAATTCATTCCAATGGATGTACCTGTGGAGGAACCAGCAGGAGAATAAGGCTGAATCTGTCCTTTCGGGGGTCCCGCAAAGGGGCCCCCTTTCTTGTTGCGATTCACATCAGTTGAAATGATATTCCAAGGTAGTTCTTACAACAATACAGGGGGTACTCCATTTGAGATCCAGATATCTTTTTGCTTTTCTTGCGGCTCTTATGGCCCTTCTTGTCTTTACCGGATGCAGACCTGACGCAGGAGAGGATTCAACAGCACCTGAAAAGGCCGCCCTGGCGGAAAGAAAGTTGCAGGAAGGAAATCCGGCAAGAGCACTGGAGCTTCTTGATTCTGCCCTGAGCGCGGAACCCACAAATCCTGAAGCGCATATCTGGAGTATTACAAGAGGAGAATGTCTTTGGGAACTGAACAGGGAAAGCGAAGCACTTACTGTTGCATCCCAGTACACATCATCTTCGAACCCAGTTGTAAAAGCGAGAGCTCTGCTTCTAAAGGCTCGCATTGAAGCCTCGTCATCCCCATCATCATCACTTAATACACTGGCATCCGCAAACCTGGAGAAACTGGATGAATACAGAGTTCAAGCGGCTGTTGAACTGTGCCGGGAACAACTCAATCATGTAAGAACCGACATCCTGCCTGGTTACAGAGAAAAGGGATGGCTGGAATTATACGTCCTTCTTGAACTTGAAGAACGATTCTGTACGGTGGGTGACATATCAAAGGCAGCCATGTACGGAGAAGAGATCGACAGACTCTTCCCCGGCGCACACAATATCTGGGGTCGACCTGATTTCGGGCAGTCCGAATCGGGAAGCGAAACCTGGATAGCAATGCTCATGCCCTTTACAGGACAAGGCTCAGTCTATGCCAGACAGGTTTCGCAGGGAGCTCACCTTGCATTTGACCGTTTTTCCGAAATGCACTCTGAAGCACCGGAACTGGTTGACTTTGATACCACCGGAGACCCTGCAATCCTTGTAGAGCTGATGCATTCTCTGGCTGATAACCCTTCATGCGTGGCCATCCTGGGCCCGCTTACAAGCTCATCTACTCTTTCCGCTGCATCTGTTGCGGAAGCAGAGGGTATTCCTCTGCTTTCTCCAACTGCGACGTCAGGAGATGTGGATAACATTGGAGAGCCTGTATTCAGGCTTGTAGTAAGCGGCGGGGATCAGGCTGCTGCAGTGGCAGAGTATGCAGTTGTACACGAAGGGTTTACCCGTTTCGGAGTGATATATCCCTATACTGCACAGGCTTCCGGGGAAGCTGAACAATTCAGGGCTGTGGTTGAAAGACTGGGAGGATCGGTGGTTTCTTCCCAGGGATATCAGCCCGGTGATACCGATTTCAGATCTCAGATAACTTCGGTTAAAGCTCATTCTCCACAAGCGGTGTTTCTTCCGGTCTCAGCATGGGATGCAGTTCAGATAGCGCCACAACTCAGATTCTATCGCCTTGACGCACCAATGTTTGGTACCTCAGGCTGGGATGATGATCTCCTGCTTCGTCATGGAGGAGAATATGTAGAAGGTGCTATCTTCACCGTTGCATTCGGTCTGAATTCTCTGTACCCGGAAACCGCAGGATTCGTTTACAATTACAATCGAACTTACGAAGAAGAACCTACTTCGATTGCTGCCCAGGGATACGATGCAGCAGGTATGCTTCTGGATGCGTGGAAGCTGGTCTCAAGTCCAACAAGAAGCCGGATATCAAGAAAACTATCCTCAATGGGGCCATGGTTCGGTGCCTCAGGCAGATGTATTCTGGGAAGTGCAACTGAAACAAGAATTTCCTGGCCCATGATGACAGTTGTTGACGGTGAAATCATTGGAATCGAATAGCCTTACCGATGCAAGCTACTGGGGTATTGATGTGGGTGGAACCTTTGCGAAGGTCGGTTGCATAACAAATGGAATTTTTGAAATGGTTGCCACACTGCCCACCGGAGAGAACTGCAGCCCGGAAAAACTGCTTCGGGATATTTCCGAACTTATTTTACAGAACAAAGCAGAACCTTCGGCTGTGGGTCTTGGCACAGCTGGTTTAGTTAACCGTAACGAAGAGGGAGTGATCAGATTCAGCCCTAATCTTCCATTGTGGAACGGGATAAACGCCGGCAGAATACTGAG
>JAGLQD010000358.1 GCA_023136985.1 Candidatus Sabulitectum sp.
TCCGGTACATATCTGCTTGCAACGAGCCTGTCAGTGGCCAGGCTTCCGAATTCCTCTGTCAGTCACTGTATGATGTCCGGGGGTAGCATTTCCTGCCCTGCTTATCTCTCTGGAAGCTTCTTTCAGGCCCATACCGAGACACATCTAGCCGGTATCCGTGAGTGAGAGGTAGTTATTCATCCCAGCCTCTTTCCAGCTGGTATTATGTGATACGGAGAACTGCCAGCGAAACACAGAAGTTTTTCGAGAGTTCCCTTCATGTGTTCTTAGTGAGAAAGGGGTTTTTACCGCAGTAGATTGACGAAGCATGACCAACTGTGATATTGTCAATTTGGTATGAGATTATACTTTCCTCATTTCAGTTAGAGGTAAGTTTATGTATCCGGTTTATTTCCTGATTCTCAGTGTCGTTATCGGAATCGTTCAGATCCTTTTCTGGGATGCCTCAGGATTTACCCGTCTGACAGGAATCCATGTTTGGAGGAACCATGAGAACATTCGTAACTCTGATACTGATTGCATCCTGTGCAGTACAGGCTGATGATATTGCAGAAATTATGGAGTACTACAACGATATCAAAGCACATCTTGATGATGAGCACGGCCTTTACAGAACCGAGATATCCATCAACACCCGGGATGGAGTTTATCCCGTACTGGGGCACTACCAGGAGAAGATAACGTTCTACTGGAACAGTGAGGCTGGTCACGACTGGCCTGTACTGATCCAATGGTCGGCTGATTATGGAGGACACTGGGAGCGCGGAGAAGTTCTTTTCAGCACACCTGAAGAACCGTGGGATGGTGAAAGAGGAGAACTTGTCTTCGAATTCGTTTCGTTCAACACCAGTGCTGAAATAGTAACCGAATCAAGATGGTGGTTTGCATGTGGTGAGCTCCTGGAGAGTAATGGAGTAACAATTTATCCTGAAGAGCAGGTCGATTTCATCCCGGATGTTCCCTACGAGGGCCGTTATGCACACAGTCCCACTGAACTGATGGAAATGTTCGACATGATTCACTAGCAGTTCACTGCAGATAATCATTTGCTGTTGGTGATGATATTTACTGTAGGAAATGGAGGCGCAACAAACCATGGGGTTATCATGTCTAAGAGTAATATTTTATTTGCAGTATCTTGCTTTGTGGCTTTTCTTTCCGGTTACAAAGTACACGCCTTGCATGCACCAGTCTCCAAACTGGCCATAATCATTGTAAGCTCCGTCCATGACTATGATTGTTCCAGCCTTTAGGCTCAGCATTGAAAGTGTTTTGGAGTCATTTTCAACCCGAGATGGCTGAGTTTACCAATACAGCACGCAAGTCCGTTACTGCTCTCTCTGAGGGAGTCTGCTCTGGCAAACTGGCGGAACCGAAGGTCCTGCGAAGCGGAAATCTCCACTTTCATCCTGGGACTGTACGTGAAAACCCATCTGACCTAATAGCAGGCCACCGGTGAAAGGGTACTACTTCTCTGTAATTTCAGGAAACAACACTTTGCAGACAGCAGCGATCAATCTGGTAAAACCGAAAGGCTTCTGTAAATAACCGCCTAGAGTTCCCTCTTTAAGATCCCTAGTGGCTTCCTCTTCACTGTGTTCACTGCACAGTATGACCTTTACATTAGGCCATTCTCTTCTGAATTCCTGGAATAGTTCATGACCTCTCATTCCGGGTATCATATAATCAAGCAGGATACATGAAATTTCGTCCGAGTGACTGTCCAGAATATCCGAAGCTTCTGACTCATTGGAAGCTGAAAAAACTTTGAACCCAAACCGCTCCAGCATCGCTTTTGTTACGAGCTGTACATCTTTGTCATCATCCAGCAGCAGGATCGAGCCGTTGCTCTGCCCGGATGGTGAAGTTCCTGGCATCCTGACTGTATCCTGAGTAGTGTTACAGGCGGGAATAAGAACTCTCACAGTAGTACCATGCCCTGGCTCACTGGTAATTTTTATAGTTCCATTGTGTGTCTGAGCAAGCCCAAGAGAAGCAGAAAGACCAAGACCGCGACCATAGAATTTGGATGAAAAGAATGGGTCTAATGCTTTTTGAATTTCATCACTGCTCATCCCTATACCTTCGTCACATACATCCATACAAACATATTTTCCGATGGACAGTTTCTTTCCAAGCTGTAGTGGAATCAAATAGTCCATGTTACATTCAATTACAGAAGTTCTTATTACTATTTTACCACTTGTTCCTTCATAAGCCTCAATAGAGTTAGTTACCAGGGCAATGATAATTTGTTTTAGATGACCCAGATCAGCAAGAATATGGGGCAGATCATCTGTCAGCTCAAGATCAAGCACCAGAGTTGAAGGAAGTATAGTTTCCAGCATAGATTTTGATTGCTCAACAAAACTATTCAGGTCCAACTCTTCCCCTTCCACAGAGGCATGACCGGAAAAAGCCAGTAGTTGACCGCATAATTCTGCCGCTTGTTTTGTTGCTTTCTCAGCCCTTAACAAATCTTCTTTTACCAGCGACTCGCATTGAAGTTTATCCTGAGCCAGGTCACCAAGAACAGTATGTATAGTAGTACACTTGTGCGCAACTCCACCTGCCATGATCCGAAGACTTTCATGCTTGTGAGCCTTCTGCATTCGTTTCTCTACTACACTTTGTGTCAGAAGAGCTGAGTGGTTAAAAAGCGCAACCTCAAGCATCGCCTCCAGTTCCCTAATTCTGAAGGGCTTTAGCAGGTACCCGTATGCACCAACTTTCCGAGCACGATGAATCACTTCACTGTCAGCAAAAGCGGTGAGGAAAATTACTGGAATATTAAATCGTTTTTTAATCTTTTCAGCTGTATCAATACCGTCCAGATCACCCATCAGATAAATGTCCATAAGAACCAGATCAACAGTTTCCTCTTCAAGATAGTCGAGAGCAAGTTGACCATCAGGAAAAATTGATGCAATATGATAACCTAGTTGCTGTAAATTATTCTGAAGATCAAGAGCAACTAAAACCTCATCTTCAACGATCACTATCTTTGCAGAGATCATAAAACTTCTCCTCTCTTCATTACACAGCAGCGTAACGACTGTATCATTATCTATTAACCACACTAATTACATGACTAGAATCCGGTACAGGGAATTTAATAGTGTATTTAGTGCCTTCTCCAGAGCTTACCTCAATTTCACCTCTGAGTTGAATCTTTACAAGGTTGTCTACTATATAGAGACCAAGGGACTTCGCACCGCTCATATCCACACCCTCCTTGATCCCGGAGCCATTATCGCTGACAACTAGCTTAATCAGCTCATCAGACTTCTGCATACTTATTTGTATCATACCGTCTTGCTTTTTGATAAATGCATGCTTTATTGCATTCGTAACAAGCTCGCTTACTATAAGGCCGATGGGAATAGCATCTGCAATTGCAAAAGCGAGATTCTGAGCATCAATCTGAAACTGAATATTA
>JAGLQD010000359.1 GCA_023136985.1 Candidatus Sabulitectum sp.
TGCTGTGATCTCAAACCCGTTGCGAAGCCTTACACGGGCAACTTTTCTAAGTGCCGAATTAGGTTTCTTCGGGGTAGAAGTGTACACTCGGGTACAGATTCCTTTTCTCTGCGGACAACCTGTAAGAGCTGGAGCCTTGGTCTTTTGTGTGGGCTTCTTACGCCCTCTTCGCACCAGCTGATTAATGGTGGGCAAACTTTCTCCTTTCGTGGGTCAGCTCGCGGGAGCTGCCGTTTCTCCAATTACTTGTGAGTGCAACTCTATACATGATTAAACTTGTCGTCAACCTCAGGCTCCGGAGCCGGTACCGGCAACTCCGAGCCATCACTCATGGAAACGCTGAGACTACGATAAGCTTTCACTCCTGTACCTGCAGGAACAAGGTGCCCTACAATTACATTTTCCTTCAAACCGACCAGTCTATCAAGCTTGCCGTTAATAGCAGCATCTGAAAGAACAGAATTGGTTTCCTGGAAGGATGCAGCGGAGAGGAAGCTGTTCGTAGCCAGAGATGCCTTGGTAATTCCAAGCAGCATTACATCACTGGATGCAGGGCGTCTGCCCTGACTCATCATATCCATGTTTACTTTATTAAGGGCGAGACGGTTCACACTTGCTCCTTCAAGGAACTGTGTATCACCTGCGTTCTCTACCCTTGCCTTACCCAGCATCTGTCTAACAACAATGCCGATGTGTTTATCATTGATCTTAACACCCTGAAGTCTGTAGACCTCCTGGATCTCGTTAAGAAGGTAGTCCTCTACGCTCTCGGTACCGATAACCCTTAGGATATCGTGTGGATCAAGAGGGCCGTCTGTGAGTTTGTCACCAGCTTCAACACGGTCGCCTTCACGAACTCTGATGTGTTTTGTAGCCTGAATCTTCACATTAGCTTCCTGACCCTGTTCACCAGTAATGGCCACTGTACGCATAGCAGCTTTGATCGGACTCAGTGCTACTGTTCCGCTGATCTCAGCGATTGCAGCAGCGTCCCCCGGACGCCTTGCTTCAAAGAGCTCGTCAACACGAGGAAGTCCACCGGTGATATCCTTCTGCATACCTGCCCGCTTAACCATTCTTGCGATATGGGTACCTGTTCTAATAAGATGGCCATCCCTCACGTGAAGTGTGGCTCCACTTGGAATGGGATAGATACCGCGAACATGATCCTTTATGAACTGCTCGACCTGATCCTGTCCAAGCTGGCGCTGCTTGCCGCGAACGACGATATGACTTCTGGAGCCGCCCTTCTGGAAGAAGCTCACAAGCACAAGGATCTTTGATCTTGCAATAATATCGCTGAATCTCAGAATAACCTGTCTGGTTCCCGCGTGGGCTTTGTCCAGACTTGCAAGACCCATAACAAATGGATGGTTCTGGCTGTAGTCTATGAGAGCCTCCATGAATTCATCTTCAAGATCATCATTCTTACGGCTGCTGGAAGCAGCAAGACGATCAGTAACATCTTTAAGAACTTCAAAGGCTTTCTTGTCTTTCTTGCTCTTTGCCGTAGCCAGACCCAACTGGTCAACGACCTCTGCAAAAGCAGCATAACTTCCAGTTCCAACTCTTCTGCAATCAAGAGAGAGGAAAGAAGTTTCGGAAGTGCTCTCAGCGTGATTGGCAAGAATATCATCATAGAGTGAAGTCGGTCGTACGGCGTTTGTATCACGATATGTGAAAACGATTCTGCCGTTTGCTGTTTCTGCTTCCTCCAGAAGTTCATTGAAGGTGATCAGTTCTTCTTCTCTGCGCCTGGGACGGCCGGAAAGAACAACCATGAACTCAGGAAGAATGAAAACATGGGGATGAAGCGTACGGCTTCTATCCTCAACTATGATCATCTGCCTGTGCTGCTCATTGTCAATGTCTTCCTGAAGGGTAACATCTTCCTCAATATCAACATAGTGGATAGAGCCGGAATGCTCGCTGACTATGGGGTTACTGAATGGCTCAGCAACAAAGAGAAGTTCATCTCTCTCTACTATCTGGTCATCTGTGATGAACATTATAGAACCGGGAGATATCTCGTAAGTTGAAAGGATCTCTCCGCTACCGTCAACAACATCGATCTGGCCGTTACGGGAGGCAATAACGCTTGGATTGCCCTCTGCATCCACACCGTCAACCAGATGTATGTTCCTGAAACTTACCTTACCGGGATGCCTTGCTTTAACCAGGTTATCCTGGGCTTCGCGTGACGCTACACCACCTGTATGGAAGGTTCGCAGGGTAAGCTGTGTGCCAGGCTCACCTATTGACTGGGCTGCAATAACACCGGCAGCCTCACCCTGGGTGACCATGCGGTTACGGCTGAGATCCCAGCCGTAGCACTGGGCACAAAGACCGCGCTCAGCTTCACAGGTAAGTACGGAACGGATCTTTACTGACTCAATTGAGCGGGAATCTATGTATGAAGCAAGCTTCGGTGTTATTTCCGCGCCGGCCTCACAGATTACTTCATCTGTCACCGGATCGTAAACATCCTCCGCTGTCACTCTTCCAACAATACGCTCACTGAGTTTCTCAATGACCTTCTCGCCCTCTTTCAGCGCAGAGATCTCACGGCCTCGAATGGTGCCGCAGTCATCTATTGTGACCACCACATCCTGACAAACATCCACAAGTCGACGGGTGAGATACCCGGCATCTGCAGTTTTAAGAGCGGTATCAGCAAGGCCCTTTCGGGAGCCGTGTGTTGAAATAGAGTACTCAATAACCGAAAGACCTTCTTTAAGTGAACTGATAATAGGAGTCTCGATTGTTTCACCGATCTCGCCTGACAACTTCTTCTTGGGCTTGGCCATTAGACCACGCATACCCGCAAGCTGCCTTACCTGTTCAACGCTTCCACGGGCTCCGGAGTTAGCCATAAGGTAGATTGGATTAAACCCGTGATTGTCATGGCTGAGCTGTTCCATCATTGAATTCTTTACATCATCAGTGGTCTTGGACCACACATCAATGATCTTGTTGTATCTGTCACTCTCGGTCATTTCCCCTTTGCGTGCGGCAAACTCGATCTGAGCAACCCGTTCCGAGCTGTCTTTGATCAATGTCTTCTTGGCATCAGGGATGATCATGTCATCCATACCCACTGTAAGGCCGCATGTGGTACTGTATTTGAATCCGAGATCTTTGAGATTATCAAGAAAAACCGCGGTCTTCACAGCGCCGAGCTCATTAAACGATCTTGACACCATGCGGTTAAGACCTTTTTTACCGAAGATCGTTGCATGGTCTTCCGTGAGTCCGTTGGCCATTATGTACCCCATCCCCTCGGGAACTATGGAGTTGAAAATGACCTGTCCCGGAGTGGTATAATCCTTCCAGTATCTGGGCTGGCGTCTCTCTCCCTTGGAATTGATCTCGTTTATCTTGTTGATGTTGCGAACCTTTATTCTTGAATGCAGATTTACCTTTCCTGCATCAAGAGCGCCTATGACCTGATCCGTAGAGGGAAAGATCATGCCCTCTCCCTTGTCATTGGCCAGGGGCTTGGTGATGTAATAGGCACCGATCACGATATCGTGACTGGGTGCTGCAACAGGTTCACCGCTGGAAGGCTGAAGGATGTTACGGCTGCCAAGCATAAGGACTCGTGCTTCAATCTGAGCTTCTGCTGACAGAGGAACATGAACCGCCATCTGATCACCATCGAAATCAGCATTGAATGCAGCGCAGGCAAGAGGATGAAGCCTGATGGCAAGACCCTCAACAAGAACAGGCTCGAATGCCTGTATACCCAGCCGGTGAAGAGTCGGTGCTCTGTTGAGCATAACAGGATGATTTGCAATAACATCTTCCAGTATAGCCCAGACGATCTCCTCTTTATCCTCGACCTGCTTCTGAGCCATCTTGACCTTGTCACCTGTAAGTCTGGCAAGTCTGCCCACTACGAAAGGCTTGAAAAGCTCCAGTGCCATGGTCTTGGGAAGACCGCACTGATGCATCTTCAGTTCAGGTCCCACAACGATAACAGAACGCCCCGAGTAATCAACGCGCTTCCCCAGCAGATTCTGTCGGAACCTGCCTCGCTTGCCTTTCAAAAGATCGGAAAGGCTTCGCAGAGGTCGCATTCCTGCACCTTTTACGGGCTTTCTACGGCTTCCATTATCCAGGACAGCATCAACTGCCTCCTGAAGCATTC
>JAGLQD010000036.1 GCA_023136985.1 Candidatus Sabulitectum sp.
TCCTCTTAACGCAATTATAGGCATGGCCGAGTTGCTGGGGGAAACCCGTCTTTCCAGTGAGCAGGAACAGTATGTTCGTGTTTTTAATTCAGCGGGAGAGAATCTTCTAACACTGATCAATGATATCCTGGATCTGTCCAAAGTTGAAGCAGGGCATATAGTTCTTGAGCAAACCGAGTTCTCGCTGGAGGCTGTTCTTACAAGTGTCTGTGATACACTTTCTCTTAAAGCTCATGGAAAGAATCTGGAGTTGAATTCGCGTATTGTTCCTGGTACTATTGTGGGGCGCATAGGTGACCCCACCCGACTTCGCCAGATACTGCTGAATCTTGCCTCTAATTCGATTAAATTTACCAGTGCAGGTGAGGTCTCAATGACAGTTTCTACCTTATCTTCAGGAATGCTTCGTTTTGAAGTGTCTGACACTGGAATTGGTATTCCACCAGATAAACTCGACCTTATCTTCGAAAGTTTTGAGCAGGCTGATTCTTCAACAACGAGAAAGTTTGGCGGAACAGGCCTGGGTCTTGCAATAAGCAGAAGACTTGTGGAACTTATGGGTGGAAGAATCAATGTAGAGAGCACAGAGGGCAGTGGGAGTACATTCAGCTTCGTTATTGAGTTACCAGTTGCAGATGATTACTCGGCAAGTGTAGAGGATAAATGCATAGAAAAAAATCTCAAGGATCTTGAGATTCTGATAGTTGATGATAATGCAACTAATCGTTTGATACAGAGAGAGACTCTTGCCGGCTGGGGCATAAAGGTTACCGAGGCTTCCGATGGAACAACAGCACTTGGCATACTGAAGCGTCGCGGTGAAATTGGCACTCAGTTTGATCTGGTTTTGCTGGATGGTCTTATGCCTGGTATGAACGGATTGGAGGTGGTGTCAAAATATCTCAGTGAAGGTGCAACAATACCGTCTTCCATAATGATGTTGACATCAACCATGCCACAGGGATACAGTTCAGAGTGCTTAAGAAAAGGTGTACAGAACTGTCTGCTTAAACCGGTAAGAAGAGATGATCTGCGAAAGGCAATTGAAGAAGCCATTTCAGACAGGAGTAAAGAAGTGCTTGCTGAAGAAAAGCATAGTCCTGCCCCTGAGGAGAAGACTGAAAGAACGCTGATCAGAATCCTTGCGGCTGATGACTCCAGCGACAATCGTTTTCTGCTCACTGCATTTCTGAAGAAATTCCCATGCAGTCTTACAATTGTAGAGAACGGTCAGGAAGCTGTTGATTCCTTTAAAGAGAACGAATATGATATTGTTCTTATGGATATGCAGATGCCGGTGCTTGACGGGTTCGCGGCAGCGCGTATCATCCGTGAATGGGAGGTCGTGAATGGTCATGATGCAACTCCAATCCTTGCCCTTACAGCTTATGCTCTCCCTGAAGAGATAAAGCACTGCATTGATGCGGGCTGTGACAGTCACATATCAAAACCGGTAAGAAAAAAGAAACTTATACAGGCAATTGAGGATTTTACCGGATAGCTCAGGGGAGACCGTAAAACTCCCCTGAACTACAGATGGTACTACTATTTTAGTAGCAGCACTTTTCCCGTTACGCTGGTATCACCTGAACGGATGTTGTAGAAATACACCCCGGGAGCAAGAATGGAATCATAGAATCCCACATTGTGCATGCCTGGATCCAGATGCGAATTTACAAGTGTTTCAACCACTCTGCCCATTCCATCGTATATGTCAAGGGATACAAAACCCGGAATTTGAAGATCGAAAGCTATCCGGGTCTCGAAGGATGCTCTGTCATAAGCAGCACTGTGATATCCGAATGTTCTTTCAGCCTGCGGCACATCGGAGAACTCCCATGAACCATCACACCCGGGATGGGAGTGATGCATTTTTTCACAGAGGAAACTCACTGCGATGGTAAACCTCTCATGAAGTTTGTCAAAATGCCCGCCTTCGAATATCTGGTACTCGTAGTTTATCCCAAGAGCATCAAGTGAGTCTGCAAACGCGTTACAGGCAGGTAGTATGTAGAATTGGTCCAGAGTTCCAGCATCAAAGTAGATCCTGACTTCATCAGTACCCTGATACCCTGGAAGGTTCTGCAGAAACTGAGGAAGATTGTGCTCCATCCACAGCGCCCATACTTCCGGAACATAGTTTGCCCATTGATCAAGTGGCAGATCAACATAGAAGGGAGGATTACTCAGATTGGGTGAGAAAGCTCCCGCCATGCTGAAAAGTACACCATTGGCGAACCCCGCAGAAGGGTAATAAAAATATGGAGGTCCAGTGAGCTCTCCCAGCACGCCGTAAATGTTTATGGAAAGCATAACAGGCAGGTCCATACCACTGCCGCACACCGCTGCTGCAGCCTGATAAAGATCCGGGTACTCTCCATAGAATTTTACTGCACCGTACCCACCCATTGAATGGCCCATAACGGTTCTTTTTACGCGATTTGGAAGTGTTCTGAAGCTGGCATCAACCCACTGGATAAGATCGTGGGCAATGTAGCCTTCAACATCGCCGTACAGAACAGAACCTGTGTAGAACGAAGCTGGATAGGGTGTGGTATAGCCATCCGGCTTAACCACAATAACAGGATAGATCACCCCGTCTTCAATGAGAAGATCAAGCACATCTACCAGATCCGGGAACTCGTCATGCCCCAGAAGAAGCCCTGCTCCATGGAAGTAGTAGATCACCGGATATCTTCTTCCAGAGGAAGAATTGTATCCATCAGGAAGATAGACATGTACACTCTTATCCTGGCCAAGAGCCTCACTGTAGAATGTAGTCTCAACAACCACACCTTCAGCCAGGGCTTGCGAAGTCATCACCAGAAAGAGCGCTGCAACAATCAGCAACTTGTACATTTGAGTACACCCCTTTCTAAACTGAAACCGAAGCTGATGAAAAACCGGTGACTCCGACCATTCCTGGCAGCATCATGCACTGGAAAGCCAGAGGGACCGGGAAGCAGCATGGCAAATAGTCCCAGGTAAGGCTGATGCTGCACTCGCAGCTTCGGAGGATGTATATAGTTGTAACATATTGATGTCAAGGTGTATAGGTGCAGTAAAGGAACAAGTGTTTACCACGATTTACTGTAGCGATCTTAAAAAGTTCGCCAAGAGAATTCATACAGTTATTTCTTTGAAGCCTGCCTCTTAGAAGGGGAAGAATTCAGGTACACGCATGTATACAAACTCTGTGCTAAAAATAGAACCAGTAAGCTCCGGTGTTGAAAAAGAGGGAATTACACAGATCTTACAGAAAATGAAACACAGGGAAAAGGCTGAAAGTGGGTATCGCTACAGCTATAAATTGCAAATCTGCTTGACAAGTATTTGAAACAGGTTAATATGTAATACAATTCAAAATTAGCAGAGGGTAACCTCCGGACGGAAAGGGTACATAATGAGAAAGACCATTTCAAAGAGAACTGCAGAACGAGTGGTGAATGATGGTGCAAACAGGGTAACAGAAGAGGATGTATACAAAGTTGTAGACCGGGCAGACGACATTCAGAAAAAAGTCTCCCTGCACGGACCTCTGGGAAGACTTATCAACGATGTAAAACTGATGATCTCGCTTGTGAAAGACTACTGGAACAAAAGTTACAGAGACGTTCCATGGTGGACAGTTGCTGCTGTGGTTACAGCTCTTCTTTACGTGCTTAGCCCTGTTGATCTCATCCCTGACTTTATTCCTTTCTTCGGCCTTCTCGATGACGCAGCGGTGGTATCCGCTTGTCTTTTTCTTGTTGAGCAGGATTTAAGCAGATACAGAAGCTGGAAAGATTCGAAAGCAGAATCAGAAAAGAGGGATGGAAACAATGAATAGTAGAAAAGCACCGATCACTGTGGCACTGACTATGCTGATTGCAGGGTGTTTCTTCGTACTGCCCGCCATGGCAGAGTCTGGTTTTGGTGCTGCCGGCGCTGAAGCCGATAGCAGCAGAACTCTTGAAGAGATGCTGAATTATGCAATAGAAGATGAGTTTGCAGCCAGGGCGGAGTATGAGATGATTATTGAGGAGTACGGAGAACTTCGTCCTTTCAGTAACATAATCCGTGCTGAAGAAAATCACATTGCTCAATTGATCCCACTTTTTCACCAGTTTGGCTTTGATGTACCTGAAGATGCTTCAAGCAGTTTTGTGGTGGTTCCTGAATCATTGAAGAATGCATTTGAAATAGGTATTGAAGCAGAGATAGTAAATATTGCCATGTACGAGAGTTTTCTGGAAGGTGATCTGCCGGATGATGTGCGAGATGTATTTGAACATTTGAAAGCAGGATCAGAGAACCACCAGCGAGCTTTTGAAAACGGTTTGCGTCGCTACCAGTAATCGGATCCCTGTCTGGAAAGTGCTATCACAACATTACTCTTCAGGGTTCCTGTTAAAGAATTCGCTTATCCACTGAAAATGGCATCCGGCATTTGAAGCTGCATTCTTATCGTCGTCTCTGTCGCCGACGAACAGAACAGTTGAAGGGTCAACAGCGTAAAGATCGATGAGATTATCAAGCATTCCCGGGGCAGGTTTTCTGCAGCTGCAGCCACTGTAAGGAATGTGAGGGCACATCTGGATGGTTCCTTCTACAGGAGTAAAGCCGAATGCTTTGATGAAAGTGTCATTGAGCAGATCCATAGCAGTATCTTCAGCGAAATAACCGGATCCAACGCCTCCCTGGTTGCTTGCAATCCCATAGCCTACACCGGATTCATCTCCTGGGCCAGCCCAGTTGAAACCGGCCAGCTTTTCTACAACATCCGGATAAAGCTTCCATTCTCCAGCTCTGTTCGGGCAGGGCTGCCCTGGAACCGTACAGTATCTAAGTGTGCCGTCCGCGTCAAAGATTATCAGCTTGTATTTCGTCATACGGAAAAATCTCCTCTGGTGATAACAGAAAAAGTGAATGGTTCAACTCCTCCTGGTTAAAATACTAAATCCAACAGAACCGGCAAGTGCTCATGGATATGGAGGAAAAGGAATTCGATTCGTCCCTGACTATTTCTCGAAGATACAATTACTGTTAAGAAGATAGTTATTGAGTTAAATGAGTGTAGAGCAGAATCGTCAGTAATTGAGAAGAGGTAAAAATTCTTCCTGTCCATAATTATCCCTAAAGGTGCATACTGATTTTCTGCTTGGAAACTGAGTCTTAAGCTTTTTTGTATTTAGTAATGATTTCCAGCAGAACAAATATTCAACAGAATTTGCAAGTTACATACTGGGAGGTTCTTGTATCGCTCTGGTTGTCCCACAATCCGGGAAGTAGAAATTTAGAATACAGTCATTTGCTGAAAGCAGTTTTTTCAAACATCAGGAGGTTGATCGTTGAGTTCACACTACAGAGTACTTTTCTTGATTCTCCTGACCATATTTGTTTCTTGTGGTTCTGAAGAAACACCGGAGAGTGATTCTGATAATGTGGCTGTGGATACCCTTCATCATCTGGTTCCATTTGACTCTATTGGTGTGGAACCCGGGGACAGTACTATGATGTTTGGAAGAATATGGGGGACTGCATACACCCCCCGGGGGAATATTGCTATTCTTAATGGTACTTTCCCGGGAATCCGTTTTTTTAATTCTGATGGAGAGCATCTCTTCGATTTCACTCCACAGGGGGAGGGCCCTTGGGGAATTTCTTAGACTGACCAGGGCGCCCCTCCTTTCCATTGTCTCCATGGGGGTAGACAGCAGGAGCAGGACCCGGGTGGCTGGAATATGAGAATATGCAATGGAGGAGTGCTGATCGACCCCAGAGATCCTGAAATGTACCCAGTTGTGTATCAAATGCAGAAGGGAATAGAGATCATACCCCAGTGAGATATTTTTCGGGTATTGTTCCGCAGGAACACTTTGCTTATTAGTAGTTTCTTGAAGTTTTAGCAATGGACAGTATTCTCAATATCTGGAGGTGGTATTTTGCCGGATAAGAAAAGAACAGTGGTGTTTGCAGAGGTTCTTTATGATGGCCGGAAAAAGCTGGAGAATTGCTCGATTGTTATTGAGGGTGATATGATTGTGGATGTGCTTCAGAAGAAGCTTAGCGCGGATTATTCCGGTTTTGTAACCCCGGCGTTCATAGATGCCCACTCACACATTGGAATGGACAGGGAAGGCGAACCCTGGACTGAATCTGAACTGAATGACACACTGAACCAGATACTGCCTGTGAACGATCCTCTTAACAGCATCTATTTCGATGACAGAGCATTCAAGGATGCAGTTGATTTTGGAGTTCTATACAGCTGTGTTGTTCCAGGCAGCGGAAATCTTTTCGGCGGCAGGGCAAAGGTGATCCGCAATTTCGCCCCAAACCGGAAAACAGCAGAACTGAAAGACTACGGGTTCAAAATGGCCCTGGGCTACAATCCCAGATCAACAACTGATTGGAAGGGGGACCGCCCAAATACACGAATGGGTGTTTATGCCCTTCTTGAGCAGAAATTCGATGAGGTCATCAACAAAAGAAACAAGGCTTCTCTGAAGAGAGAAAAGGAGTTGCACAAGCTTCAGAAGGATGCGAAGAAAGAGAAGTTCTCGCATGATGAGATAAAGTTTCAGACATCGCTTATTGAAAGAGAGTACCTCCAGACCTTCACCCCCGGGGAAGGTGCAGTTATGGAGCTGCTCGCAGGAGATAAAACAGCCAAAGTGCATGTGCATAAGGAAGACGATATTCTTTACCTCATCGAGTTTGCCCGCAAGTATGGTATCAAGGTAACAGCAGAGCATACATGTGATGTGTTCCATAAAGAGATATTTAATGAACTGGGGGATGCAGGAATCCCCATTGTTTACGGCCCCCTTGGATCAGTAGGGTACAAAGTTGAGCTGAAACATGCTTATTACCAGAACGCTGGGCTTCTGATGAAATCAAATGCATTCTATGGCCTTATGACAGATCACCCGGTTATATGGACCCCTTTACTGAGAGATAGTCTGAAATTTTTTCTTATTCAGGGAATGTCACCGGAGGAGGCAATTTCCATGATAACATGGAAGAATGCAAGAATTCTTGGTCTTGATGATACACTTGGCACAGTTGAGCAGGGAAAGACCGCAAGCCTTGTTGTCTGGAAGAGAAACCCTCTTGATCTTGCTGCTTTTCCGAAAATGGTCATGGCGGAAGGAAAAGTAATTCGGCAATAGCCGCATCCAACAGAATGGCCAGCGGTATAGTTTCTGCTGGCCACTTTGTGATAGTACCTGGGGGTAATGCCTAAAGATTTTAGAGCTGATTCCACAATCCGGGATCATCAGGAAGAAGGTTTAGAATTTCAGTATTTATCGTAAGTTCATATTTTTCTTCCAGCTGTAGAAGCAGTGCAATTACTGCCTGTTCTTCCTGTCTTTGAATGGCTAGTGTTCTTAGATCTTCTCTTGACTCGTCTAATGTGGCGACTCTTTCCGGGAAGATCTCAATCAGCTTGATAAGTACCATATCACTATTGGCAAAAGTATCAAAAGGTCCGTACCATTCAATTGTATCCGCAGAAGACAGCTGGAATATTTCCAAGCCGTGACCTCCTGGAACCTGAGTGAATCCCAGAGGATATGTTATCTGAGGTTCAGAGGGGTCAGCGGAGAGATATGGAATGCTCTCCAGCCCGGATGTGAATTCATCCAGTTGATCCCCATTTACAGCTCCCTCGAAATCAACCATCCTTTCCTCAGGTATAATGGCGATTTGCAGAGAGCGTTTTTCCTGGATCATGTATGGCTCCTGAAGGTTCTCGTACTCGTATCTGATGTTGTCATCTGTTAATGTAATGTCAGAATTGATGTTTTCGGTGTAGTAGTAATTTGAAACGGTTTCCAGAAGGAATCTGTCAGCTTCTCCTGCGAGAGAGTCAAGTATTTCCGAATGTTCTTTCTGCATGACTTCAAGGAAGTAATTTCGCAACAGAAGGTTATCTATCATTCCCAGAAGCCATACGGGTGAATCCGGTTGTATGCTGGTCCGAGTGCTTAGAAAAATCAGCTGCTGTTGAAGGTCGTCTACCGTCCAGTTCCTGAAATCTGAATACACAATTATTCTGCTGCCTTGAATATCTTCTATCCCGAGCAGTGATAAAGAGAGGGTATCTACTCCGGGGTAGTCAATAGTGACTGAGTATTCCCGGTAGAGATCTCTAACTTTGTTTTTAGCCCATAGTTCGTATCTGGCTTCGGACAGACCTTCCATTGCCATTTCGGCAGCTGTGGAAGAGTCTTCCAGTGCATGTTTTATCAAAACAGAGTCGATAAATGTTACATGATCAAGCCTTACCTCAAGACCGGTTCCGTCAACTGCAGTCTGCCCAGCATCCAGAGTATCAAGATGCATTCCTAGTTGAGGAGGAAGATCAGGTAGATGTGCAATAATGCTTTCCGACCCGCTGCCTGAACCGGGATTAACTGTGAAGGTCACATTCTTTCCCAGGAAGCGTCTGTAATAGGCTATGTCGTCTTCAGAGACTGCCTCTATTTCACGGGATATCTGCATTTGTCTTGCAAGAGCTGCAACTCTGTACATAAACCAGGAATCTCTTTCAAACAGATTAAGAGGATCACTGAGAAAGCCTTCGGCTTGAAGTTCTCTTTCAAGAACCAGTTTTCTTCCGTAAGCAATAATGAATTCTTCAGCAGTATCTTCTTCAACAAGAAAATGCATCTTTCTTGTTGAATCAAGCTGAGCCCAGGTCTCTCCCAGACCCCCAACGAACACAGTGTCATTCCCTGTTGTAATGATCCATGTATCTGTCTTTATCGAAGGCTTGCAGCCAGATAAGAAAAGAAAAACTATTACAGGTAAGAGCAATACCTTGAACATTCTCATAAGTCTTTTGATCCTTTCGCATCTACATTCAGCTGCTAAAAAGTGTTTTGTAACATGGGTCATAATACACTCATCATACCATAGAATGATTAAGTAAAGCAAATAGAACTGTTACCAACCTGCATGCACTCCGGAAAGAGCAAAAAAGCGGGGAAGAGCATTATGCTCTTCCCCGGCAGAAAACAGTAACCGTACTACTAGAATAATGTCTTGACATTACCCCAAGTTGTGGAAGCGATAGCGGTAAGCTCGCCAGAGAGATCAAAGAACAAGTCAGAGTCTTCACCAAAGGCAGCATCGCATCTTGCCCAGGCGCTACCATCGTAATACCAGGTAAGGTCAGCTACGGCGTGGTTACTTACAAGGATGTATGCGTTGTCAGCAACTTCAGCCTGAACTGTAAGGTAGTAGTGTACTCCAGCTGTAAGCTCTGGATAAGCATCTGCGTTAACTGTGCAAGTGGTTTCCCAAATGACATATCCCCAGTTTGTGTCGCCTGTGTCTACATTTACGCAAGGTACACCTTCGCTCCAGACTTCAGTGGCTGTGGCCGGGTTGGAATCGTTGGCATCGTCGCTGAGTATACGGAAATTCATCTGTGTAGCCTGTCCACCTGTCCAGATCATCCACACAACTATCTCTCTTACATCGTTGTCATCGGTAAGCTCGAAATCATCAGCAACTTCACGACTGCCAGCACTGTAATTGCTGTAGCCGTTCAAAAGATTACCGAAGTCGTAAGTCTGTGAATAAATGTTGGCGTCTGAAGGGGCTCCTCCAGTTGATCCGGCAGTTCTGATAGCACCAAGCTGATCGTCTGCTGCAAAAGCAAACGCTACCACAAGAACCAAAGCAAATATCAAAATTCTCATCTTCAACACTCCTTAAAAATGTTAATAGTTAAAACACCACTGGTACTATTGTAACAGGAACGCGCTATGTCAACCACTGTATCATAAAGGCAGCTCCTTGCGCATAGGCAAAGCGATCCCCGGTTCGTGAATTTGTCAGTACCTCTGGTATAAAGCAGGGGAAGCAATGGATATCTTAAATTCATAGTCGTTACCCCCACAGCGGGGAGATCAGGGACAGCAGGTTCTGTAACAACTAATTTGCAATATCTACACTTGCAATGGCGGATCGTAGCACATAGGCTCTGATCGTATTGGAATCAGGGTCTCCAGGAAAGATGTAAAATCCTGTAGAATCTCTGTGAGACAATTCAGAAATACCGTAGAATTTTTCTCCATCTCTAAAGTTTACGACAATATGCCTTCCAAGGAAAGGTGCTTTCTTGAAGTCGTGGGAGTCTTTGTGTAACGGATCCCCATCGAAATCCATAACGATAAAGACAGCCTTAAGATTCTCAAGCCAGAATTTGACTGAATCTGCCGGTTCTTCAAGTGTCGCGAGATGAAAGTATGGAATCATAGGAGTGAAATCGGAAGAATGCCCTTTAGAGATACTGCCGTCATTGCCGTGCACCACAATCTTATTCATGTGACGCCTCCTTAATCACTTATGCCTGTATACAGATTAACTGTTTCAGTATGTGATGTCAATAGAAGATTGATGAAGGATCTGCGTGGAGATCTGAGTTATCAAGCCTCTTTTTACCGTAGAGAACCGTGATTCTGCCAGAAGTCGCTAAGTTATACAGTAACAATTACTGTGGAGCTGAACAAGGCTCTTTCTATAATGCGAAAACAGTGTTACATTCTGTTGTTCTTAAATGTTTCAGTTTCAACCGAACTTCCAGTACGGCTTGAGTGTTTCACTTACCTTAAGAGGAGGGTTGTTTTGAAAATAACTAAAGTGTTGCTAATGCTTGTGGCTCTTGCGCTGTTCGCAGTCCTGGGTTGCGGTGAAGGTGCTGTGGCGGAAAGAGCCGGGGAAAGTGATTCCGTTGCCGATTCTGAGGATCACGATGAAGATGCTGAGATCGCAGATAATTCTGATGAAGAATCAGAGTATGATTCTGTTCCTACCGATATAAATTACGATAATTTTGACGCTGGTATTCCGGATGGATTTCCTGACGTAATTCCTGTATATGATATTGCAAACTCTACAGTCATGGGAGGCATGGAGACTGATGCAGGGGGAACCATGGTGTATAATCTCGTTCTGGGAAGCAATGATGAGATCTCTGATGTCTCTGAAACGATAATCAACACCCTTGAAAATATTGATATGAACATTGCAGTTGAAGGTTCATCAATGCTTATGGGATACATGGGAGACTGGGACTATACCATCACTGTAGACAACGGCGAAGCTGATGGGTTTGCTACAGTTATTACATACAGCATAGTAGAAAAGCAGTGATAGAAAGACGAGGGAAATGATTTGAGATTTATTCTTGTATTGATGCTCTTCATGGTA
>JAGLQD010000360.1 GCA_023136985.1 Candidatus Sabulitectum sp.
AATCCCATTAGTTCCGCCTTTCCAGATGTGGGAAACTAAGTAATATTTTCCGGTAGTCAACCCTGAGGAGAATTTGGGTATAGTGAAAATTATTTTGCCGGTACTGGCCTCATTTTTGCTTCTTGTAAGCTCCTGTGGGGAAAGAGGTTTCTCGCAGGAGTTAACTGAAGATCCAGACTCCTTCAGGTTAATAAATATTGGCTCATGGTCTGTGCGATACGATTCACTGGATAATGCATCATTGAGATATGAGCTTTCCTTTGTAAGCGCAGAGACCGCAGCACAAGGGAGAGAAGTGGATTCTCTTCACTTTGACAGTCAGCTTCCCGACTCTCTTCAATTTAACATGGAGTGGCATGTGGGTGGTTCTACGGTTCTTATCTTTTCAGTTACAATACCAGACCGAGGTGATGAACAGCTCATCGGTCAGGTCAGATCAGTGTGTACCGGTGCTTCCGTGGTGCGTCCACCGGGGCTCAGGTCAATTTTTCTTTCTGATAGAACAGGGTCATTAATTGACAGTGAAAGGGCTTCTACCGCTGTGGAGCCACCACCTGACGTGACCCACCATCTTATGGTCTACTATCAGCAGGACAGCACTGGAAGCCTTCTTGAGATCATTGACTCTCTTGTGGTAAACTTCGCGGAAAGCAATGCGGATTCCATGGCATTTACTTTTATTCACAGAAGTACAGGTTCTGTTATTTCTTCAACCGCGGGGCATTTTCGGAGAGACAGTATTCAGAACAAGTACCTGTGTTTCGCTGATTCAACAGGAATGTATACCGGTGTTTTTCGAAATCAGTTTCAGATCAATATTCCGTATCTTGATTCGCAGGGGCGTGTCAGTGTTCAATCCCGACTTACATCAGCATATCTGTCCGGTGACGGATACTATCCTATATCAGTTGTGCCGGAGAACTACAATGTTCGTGTTTTTCTTCCGGATTCTATTTCATCCTGGACTCCACTTTTAAGAGGGGAGTTACCAGATCAATGGTATTCAGCTCCAGGAGGAATTGTTGGAGGACTGCCCATTGCAATAGGGAATTACACGGAGAGCCAGCTGTTCCCACGGTACAGAATGCTGATCTTCGAAGGATCTCCTATTTCCCCGCTGGACAGTATTGCCGTAAGAAGAATAGCATCGATTCTGAGGAATACCCTGGATTTCCCTTCTGCTGAATTCAGCTTTGTAGAGGTTATCAATCCAGCTGGGCCTGTTGTTACCTCTGCTTTTGGCGGAATGCTCTTTTCCAGAGGTTCCCTTGAAAGTCTTGCGGATGTGTCAGCATGGGATGAGAATTTCGCAAACGGAGTTATCCCCCCGGGCAGCAATATCCTTATTGGAGCCGCAGAGGGAATTCTGGTGCAATCACTCCAACTTGATCCAATCCTTACAGATATGCTTGCGGCATGGATCCCTGTAAGATATTATGCTGCAAATACCGATAACAGTTACGGGCTTGCACTTATAAGAAAAGCGTATCTGAAGTTTTACCTTTTCAACACAGAGAATCTCGGCGGGAACGGCAATACGCCGGTGATTGCTGAGCATTCCCTGGGGGATCCAATGCTGAATGACTCGCCTCTAAGACCTTTCGTTGCCGGGGGCAAGGGTGTGGTTGTCATGGAATATCTGTATTCTTTGAGAATGTTGAACAGACTGCCTTACCTGTTGCAGGATTTCACACATGCCTCCAGCGGAAACTTCTGGCTTAAGGTCTCTTCCAGCCTAAGGGTATTCAGGGGGACTGATAAGTATGACCTGCTCAGAGCTCTCCTCTACCAGCCGGGGATCCCACAGATCCAGGCCAGATGGTGGGAAGAGAACGATAAACTGTTTGTTCACATGACAGAGATTCAACCTGGGTTACCTTTTAACCTTGAATTCGGAGAATGCCGTCTGCATTTCTCTGACACTACGGTGGTAAGAGAATTGACCCACTCCATTGAATCCGGACTGAATCAATGTACAATTGGACTGCCTGGTTCAGGAGAGGTAAATGCCATAGATGTTAATCCCACTAGCGTAATCCCTGCAGATATCATGTATACAAGGGTTCGCAGTGGAGAATCGGAATGAGTCCACAACAGGAAATTACAAATCTTACTGTTTTGATAAGAAAGTACAATCGTCAGTACTACTCTGGTGATGTTTCAGAGATCACCGATGGTGAGTACGATGCTTTGATGAACAGGCTTCTCTTTCTTGAGCGGGAAAACCCGGAGTATTGCAGCGTTGATTCTCCCACAGCCAGGGTGGGCTCAGCCCCGTTGACAAGTTTCTCTGGTGTTATTCACGATCCTCCAATGCTCAGCCTTTCCAATGCGTTCAGCAGAGATGATTTTCTCTCTTTCAATTCACGAGTTTTGAATCTGCTGAAACTTGATCAGGTGAAGTACTCTGTTGAGCCCAAGCTGGACGGAGTTTCCCTTTCTCTTGTTTACGAGAACTCAGTGCTTGTAAGGGCCGGCACCAGAGGTGACGGAATCAGGGGAGAGGATGTTACCGATAACGCCAGAACCATTCGTTCGATTCCTCTCAGGCTTAACGCCCACCGGCTCAGCGTGGAGATCCGTGGAGAAGTTTTTTTCACAGTGAAGAATTTCAAGAAGCTGAACCGCAGAAGAGAAGAATCCGGGGAATCACCCTTTGCCAACCCCAGGAACGCCACCAGCGGGTCGCTGCGCCAACTGGACAGCACTGTCACCTCCCTCCGGCCGCTTTCCTTTATGGCGTATGCAACCGGGCGGTATCCCGATGGATTGGAGACTCAGGAAGATCTCTTCAAGAAGCTTCATATGTGGGGTTTTATGGTTAACCGGCAGAACAGGATCTGCGATACTCCGGAGCAGGTCATTGCCGCTTACAATAATTTTGTGGAAGTAAGAGCCGATCTTCCCATGGAGATCGACGGGATGGTTATCAAACTCGACAGTTTTTCTCAGAGAGCTGAAGCTGGCTCCCTCTCTCGTGCCCCCAGGTGGGCAACTGCATGGAAGTTTCACGCAGAGGAAATGTCTACCACACTTATAGAGATCGAGATTCAAGTAGGTCGCACAGGCAGACTCACACCGGTTGCCAGGCTTGAGCCTGTGAAGGTTGGCGGTGTGATCGTTACCAATGCCACTCTTCACAATCAGGACGAAGTGATCAGGAAAGATGTCAGACCCGGTGACATTGTTATTGTTCGCAGAGCCGGTGATGTGATCCCGGAGGTTGTGACAAGTCTTCCTGTGGAAGGTGCAGCAAGGGCGAAAGCATTCAAGATGCCCGGGGAATGCCCTGTCTGCAAAGGCCCGGTGGTGAAGCCTGACGGTGAAGTAAATCTTTACTGCATCAACCCCTCATGTGAAGCCAGAATACGAAGAAGTCTGGAACACTGGGCTTCAAGAAAAGCCCTTGATATTGAAGGTCTTGGCAAGAAGCTCTGCGAGCAGCTTGTTGATGCTGGAATGGTGAATTCAATAGCAGGGCTTTACAGTCTTAAATACCACGAACTCACCGCTCTTGAACGAATGGGCGAATTGAAGGCAACCAAACTGTTCGCAGCTCTGGAAAAAAGCAGAACAATTCCCCTGAGCCGCTTCTTGACAGGGTTGGGTATTCCCGGTGTGGGAGAGGTGGCCTCAAGGGATATAGCAGCGGAGTTCAGAGATCTGAAAACTCTTGGAGACGCCAGTGAAGAAGCTCTTTTAGAAGTTAAAGGGATCGGACCGGTCACAGCATCATCCATAAGAGAATTCTTTACGAATTCGGTAACATCCTCGGTGATCGAGCAGCTGGTGAAGGCTGGTTTCAACCCTGTGGAAGAAGTTTCCGGCAAAGGCATCTCGCTGGCAGGTGAGATCATGGTCTTTACTGGAACTCTGGAAATGCCCAGACAGAAAGCCAAAGAACTTGCAATGGGTGCAGGGGCAAAAGTTACCTCTTCGATCACCGGAAAAACAACTCTTCTTGTTGCGGGAAAGAACGCCGGTTCAAAACTGGTAAAAGCGGAAAAGCTTGGAGTCAGAGTACTATCAGAGAAGGAGTTTCTGGAATCAGCTGTCAACTGAATCTGTTTTTCAGGAAAGAAACAACCTTGTAAATCTGGATGGCCGTTCCCTGAATTGCAGGGTT
>JAGLQD010000361.1 GCA_023136985.1 Candidatus Sabulitectum sp.
CACCTGATGCTCTGCACAAGGCATTGAAACACAATATTTTAAAAGAAGCAGTTCATGTCATATAGATCAGGAATGCGGTACCTGGCTGAATATACAAACATTGTATATTGATCAATGAAAGTGAGGAGATGAATGGGAACCAAAACCGTAAATATCGCCTTTCAGGAAGGCCTGCTCCGAGAGATTGACGAGGTTGCTCGAATGGAATCACGCAGTCGTTCGGACTTCCTGCGAGAAGCCGCCAGGGCGTATATATGCCGTAAGCTGCGATGGATCAATATCTTTGCGATGGGGCGTGAGATAGCAGAGAGAGAAGAGCTTACTGCTGAAGATGTTCAGAAGGAGATCAAAGCATATCGTAAAGAGAGGAACCGCAATCAGTGAACTCTTTACGGGTTGTTCTGGATTCCAATGTGTATAGCTCAGCTTTTCTATTCGGAGGAGTTCCAGCCGGTGTTATCGGGCTTGCCCTGGGAGGCTCAATTCTTGTTAATACATCAATCCCGATTCTGGACGAGATACGCGATGTTCTCAGAAGACCCAAATTCGGACTTTCCTCCAGCCAGGCTTTTACACTGATTGAAGAAATTCACAGTCTTTGTCGGATTGCTTCTTCAGAAGGGCCAGTGCTGGTAGTGAAGGAAGACCCGGATGACAACAAGATTCTTGAATGTGCATTGGCTGCAAGAGCCGAGGTCATTGTCTCCGGAGATCTACACTTACTATGTCTTCACCGGTGGCGTGGCATAAAGATACTAACCCCTTCTGATTTTATGAGAGAAGCAGAGCATCTCACGAAGAAGTAGTGGGTACGCCACAATACAAATATAGAATTAACTGGTTTCAGTCAGAACAGACCGTTCTGAATTATTGTATCCTGCTCAAGCGGGTTTCGGTGCATCGCAGGAAGAGGACAAGAGAATTGTCATTACTGCCAGCAATAGCATGATCCATTTCTTTGTTTTCATTTGCTCTCCTTTCCCCGATATATAACAGGTACTGGTTCTTGTTCCCGGTTGTACTATTATTTATGAGATACAAAAAAGAGGTAAGATCATGAATCCGAGAGTTGAAAGTGTTACTGCTACAGAAGACTATCGGCTGATTATTGTGTTCACAAATGGAGAGAAAGCTGTTTTTGATTGTTCATACCTGCTTGATTTCGGAGTTTTTAGAGAGCTCAAGGACACCAGCTATTTCAAACAGGCAAGAATTGAGTATGGAACAGTGACATGGCCGAATGAACAGGATATCTGCCCTGATACCTTGTATGAGGATTCAGTGAAAGAACCCCTGAAAGTGATAACGGACAACACCTTAAGATAGTTTTTCTTTCCCGGAAACAGACAATAGCTTTGAACGATGACTGCATTATCATATATTTAAAACAGTCAAAATGAAGATCTGTTTGAAACGGCGATAATTCCATTCATGCAGCTACTGGGTAATAGGATTGTAGTTTGCCCAGTGTTTTTTAAAAGAGGACAAATGGGCAAAGTGGATCTGAAGGCCTTGATCGACAGGATATGGCTGGGTGAGGAACCGTCCGGGTTGAATGCAGAGGATACAGTTCGGTATCATTCAGCAAAGAGTGAAGATATTTTCGATGAGGTTCCTGAATCAACTTGGTCTGATCTTGACATGGACGATGTATTCTTCCGGATAAACAGAACCTGCAGCGCAGTGGGCGCACAGTATCTGTATCACGAAATGCACCGGTACCGTTCGGATCTGAGGTTTCCCGGGAAGCGGTTCCCGGACTATGAGCGTTTTCAGAAGAGCCAATCCTCATCACTTCTGTTCGCGAAGATCCTGCTTCGGTTAAGAGGCAGGAAGGCAGCTTACATCTCTGCTGTTCTTTTCGGAGTTCTACCGGTAAAACCGTTCTACTTCCCTGTGCTTCTGTTGATGTCATTTCTGTTTGTTCTTAGTGTTGCCGGGCTGATCTTTGTTAGTAAGGAATTTCTTCTTGGAGTTGTTGGTATAGCACTCCTTAATTCGTTGATTCAGCATGTATTGTCATTCCGTATCTACATACCCGATATGGGAAGCATCGGAAGGATGCTGGGCGCGGCGGCTTCTCTTGCTGATACAGGAGAGACTGGTTTCAGGGAGATCAAGATACTTGATAGATACAGAAAGTTCATAAAGCATCTTCAGAAGAAATTCAGCTGGATACTTATTGATACAAGCAGCCTTAACGAACTGGCAGCATCGGTTATCTCTTATGTGAATCATCTGCTGCTGGTAAATCTTATCGTGTATTTTTCAGCTGCAAAATATGTGGAGAAACACAAGAAAGAACTCATAGAGATATTCGAGGCAATTGGTTCTCTTGATGCATCCATGGCTGTTTCCGCCTATCTTTATTCGGAAGCCTGCTGCTGCCCGGAACTGGTGGACGAGAACAGGATAGAGGTAACTTCTCTTTACCATCCGGTTCTTGAAGAGCCTGTGGCAAATTCTTTCACCCTTGTTGATAACTCCTGCCTTATCACCGGTTCAAACATGGCAGGGAAGACCACATTTATAAAAACCATCGGTGTGAATCTGTTGCTGGCAAGAACTCTTGGCTTCTGCCACGGGGAAAGTGCTGTTTTTCCCCTTGCGTCAGTGTTGAGCACCATTCGCAGAAGGGATGATCTGCAGCATGGTAAGAGCTATTACTATGTGGAAATAGAGACAATACTGGAGTTCATTAAGGCGTCAGACAGTACAGAGCGGTATCTCTTTCTGATCGATGAGATATTCAGAGGAACCAACACCATAGAACGGCTTGCCGGGTCTTCTGCAGTGTTGAAATATCTGGGAAACAGAGGAATGGTTCTTGTGACCACCCATGATATTGAACTTGAACACATGCTGGATGAGAAGTACAAAATGTACCACTTCCAGGAGCAGATAGAAGATGGTCGCCACTTCTTTGATTACAGGATAAAGCCTGGTCCGTGCCGATCCCGGAATGCGATCCGACTGCTGGAGATAACCGGATATCCTTCTGAGATCACCTCTGAAGCAAATTTGATCTCGATCCGATTATCAGAAGAGAGCAATTCCCGTTAAGTTGTGCTTTTCTAGAGCAGAAGCGTTATCGTAAAGTCTCTGAGTGGCAGGAACAAATCGCTGTTGTTTTAATATTAGCTTGTGTGCTGCAAAAATACTCCTGTTGACCCTTTTCTGGTGAAAGGATTCGATATGAAGACTGGTCTTATTGTTCTGGGAATTTTGTTAATGGTGCTGGCTTGTGAGGATTCCACAGGTCCTTCCGGTGGTGGTGCTGTGGGAGATCTTTCTGATGTTGAGTTCTGGATGTATCAGATACAGGATCAGCACATGGACGGAGCAATAGAAGCTCTTGGAAACACTCACTATGACATGCTTGTTATAGATCAGACCAGATCGATCATCGGAGAAGAGGGCTGGGACAGTGCAGGAGATGTGGCTTACCTCCAGTCAACAGGGAAACTTGTCATCTGCTACATTGATGTAGGAGAAGCAGAGGACTACCGCTGGTACTGGCAGGCTGGCTGGGAGGTGGGCAACCCCTCCTGGATCGCAGGCGAAGATCCTGACGGGTGGGACGGAAATTATCCTGTGCTTTTCTGGCATGACGACTGGAAAGTCATTATGGCTGAATATCTCACAAGGATCATCAATGACGGATACGACGGAATCTATCTGGACTGGCTTGAGGTCTATGATTTCGAAGCGGTGATCGATGCT
>JAGLQD010000362.1 GCA_023136985.1 Candidatus Sabulitectum sp.
TCATTTGTGGATACAGAAGGAGTAGTTCATCTTGATGTAATTGTCAATTCAGTTGAGCGGCACTATATTCAAAAAGCGTTGGTCTCTTCAAGAGGGGTAAAGTCTAAAGCCGCCAGGAAACTGGGGCTGAAGAGGACAACACTACTGGCCAGAATGAAGAAACTGGGAATTATTGAGGGGTAGAAAGGGGAGTTCATGAGCGGTTGTCTCCCAAGAATTCTAGTTGTTGATGACGATCCTGTGATCTGTGAAGTTGTCCATGAGACCCTGAAAAACCAGGGCTATTCAGTGGACACCGCCCAGTCTGGAGCTCAGGTCTCAGACGCTCTTGCTCTGGAAACTTATCCAATAGTTCTCTGTGATATTCTTTTGCCGGACACCAACGGTCTTGAACTCATGTCAGAGATAAAGAAGATGAACCCTGACACCTTTGTAATTCTTTTCACCGGACACGCATCAGTTGATCTTGCAAAAGAAGCCATCAGACAGGGTGCATTTGATTTCATTACCAAGCCATTCACAAGCAATGACATAATTGAAGCAGTGCACAGAGCGGAAAAAACACAGAGAAGCCACTTTTCAGAAATAACATCCAGTGAACTGAGAATTCTTCATGAACTGACGATATCCAACAAAATGACCCAATCATCCAAAGATGCGTCCCTTACCTTTTTCGGCATGAAAACAGCTGAGAGCTTCGGTGCAGAATCCCTTCGCATATATCTGCAGAACGACAAAAGAGGAAGGATGCTTGACAAGGCAGTTGATCTCGGAGACGGTTCTTTTGCGGATGAAGTTACCTGGTACTTCCTGGCCAGCAGAACAATGCAATCCGGTGGTGAAGTTCTTCTTGACCCCACTAACTCGGAGAATACCGACATGTCCGGCACCAGAGCATCTTTCATGGGCACCGTAATTCCCACTGGAGATGGAAATGAAGGTGTTATTCTGGCAGGAAGAAGCTCTCGAAAAGATCGGTTCAAAACCCGTGATCTAAAACTTCTTGCCCTTTATGCAGCACAACTTGGAAATCAGCTTCAAAACCTTAAGATGAACGAATACCTTCTTCTGAGCAACAAAGAGCTGGAAAAGATCAACCTGGTTACCAGTGGTTTTTCCTCATCTCTGGACATTTCTTCGGTAATTTCTTCTGTGGGTTACGGCTTGCGCAATTTCATTCCATTTGATGCCGCAGGCTTCTTTGTCTCTTCGGAAAAAGGTTCACCCTACAACTACATCCTTATGAACGGAGCAATTCCGAAAGAAAAAGTTCTCAGCTCCATGAAAAGACAGATCAAAAAAAGTCTCGGTGAAGAGCTGGCTAATACGCTCATGGATGGAGTTCACACCAGCACATTCATCGGGGAAGATATTCGCTCTTTCGAGAACCCTCCGGAATTCACTATCACCGAACTGGGTGATTATGGAAAAGTTCAAGGCTGGATAGTCATGAGTTCCTTCGCCGGCAAGAGCCATCTTCTGCCGTCTTCCAAATTCATACCCATTCTTCTCCGCCATGCCACATCAGCCCTCTGTAATTCACTGCAGCACAGGGAAAATCAGAGAAACTACCTTGAAACCATAACCGCTCTCGCCCAGGCGGTTGACGCAAAAGACAGATACACAAATGATCACTCAAGAAATGTAACTGCATACACACTGGCACTGGCAGACAAACTTGGCATCCGCCATCAGGAGAGAAAAGATCTGTGGAATGCTGCATTGCTCCATGACATTGGAAAGATCGCCATTCCCGATGGTATTCTGAACAAGCCCGGAAAACTCACCAATGAAGAGTATGAGACCATCAAAACACATCCAGTGAAGGGATGCAGCATTCTAGAGCCGATAAAGGCGTTTAGAAGCCTGCTGCCTGCGATCAGATTCCACCATGAACGGTTCGACGGCAAAGGATATCCGGATGGGCTGGCAGGAGAAAATATTCCCCTGCCTGCAAGAATTCTTACTGTAGCTGACTCTTTTGACGCCATGACCAGCAGCAGGGTTTACCGCAAATCACCGGGTGTGGAATTTGCACTGAAACAGTTGCATGAACACTCTGGTACACAGTTCGATCCCGAGCTGGCAAATGCCTTCATAGAAATCATCAAAGCTCGTTCCTACACCGACATTCTACTCACCTATGGTTCTGTTCTTCTAGAGAGCCAACCTGTTCTGCACCAGTAACTGCGTTGGATTATATTCCCTGCGAACATAAAATATCAAAGGGAGAAGGCAATGGCGGAAATTCTAGGGATCAAAGCAAGACAGATAATCGACTCAAGGGGAAACCCCACAGTAGAAGCAGATGTATATCTTGAAGGCGGAAGTTTTGGAAGAGCGGCTGTACCCAGCGGGGCTTCAACCGGAGAACACGAAGCTGTGGAACTCCGGGACAACGGCAAAGCATTCATGGGGAAATCAGTTCTTAATGCTGTAGAAAATATTCACACAAGAATTGCTCCAGGCCTGCTTGGTATGGATGCTTCCTGCCAGCTTGAGATAGATTCCACAATGAAGGCGATTGACGGCACTGCCAACAAATCCGAGCTGGGTGCAAATGCCATACTCGCAGTTTCCATGGCATGCGCAAGGGCATCTGCTGACAGTTTAATGATCCCTCTTTACAGCTATCTGGGTGGTCCAGCAGCAAGGGTACTTCCTGTGCCCATGATGAACATCATCAATGGCGG
>JAGLQD010000363.1 GCA_023136985.1 Candidatus Sabulitectum sp.
GTAAACGCAATGTCTATGAACTGAAGCCGATTGATAAGAATTTTTACGAGACTTAGAAGAATTTTAGTTGTGATTACAGGTTTGGAGTCGATGAGTTCCATGAATTTTTCCCATTCGATGCTGTATACCACGCTGTCTTCAGTGGCCTTAACTGTTGCTGAGCGGGGTGTACCATCCAGAAAAGACATCTCTCCAAAAACGTCCCATTCCGAGAAGATAGCAAGGGGAACAGAATCATCGTCCCAGCTGTCGCTGGCTGTGGCTGAACCGGTCTTGATAAGGAACATAGCCCTTGAGGTGTCGTCTTTTTTGACGATATCAGTTCCTGCAAGGAATACCCTTTTCTCGCAACGGGAAATAAACTCAGTTCTCTCTACATCGGTAAGGTCATCAAGGAATTTTCGGTGCATGTTTCTACCCTCCATTTTTGTTTACACAGACATATAATAGTATGAAATTGTTTTGAAGAAAAGAATGCGAAAAAGGAAGAAGATTCCCGGGTTCAGTCTGAGTAGAAAATCTTATGAGCTATTTTATGGATGAAGTGATGAATTCTCACATTCCTCAACTGTTCATGGGAAATGAGATGCGGCTTCACCAGCAGGTAAAATCTTTTTGAATTGGAGTAAATGATAGTTGCAACTTTAATGAGTATTCTCATGGCACTGCCGTGTTTTTCCTCTGTTTTGCAGAGTGAGAATCCCCAGGTCTTTGTTTTTTCCAGGGAGATCCCCAGCGGTTTTCTCTCTCACGGGAGTATTTCAGCGGGTTGGGGTGGAATTCCTCATCTGGTTACTTACATTTTTGATCAATCCGGAGAAGTTACATCTCAGACGACTGCCACCTTTACAGGAGAGCCGGTGAGTGCTACCGACCATCAAAGTGGTTCGGTGCTTGTTTGTGTTAACTGCGAGGATGATCTTTCAAGAGTTGTTCACATAGACGATACAGCTGTTGAGGAATGGATCACTGTAATTGAAGGAGAGTCACCGGATAACTCTGCAGTATGTTCCGCTGGTTCTGATGTTATTGTTGCTGGAGATAATGCTGGAATTCCTCGTGTGATCAGGCTTGGTTCTCAGGGTACGGTTCTATGGGATACAAACTATCCGTCAGTTTCACTTTCTGTTCGTGATGTCTGCGCTTACAACGGTGAGGTGTTCGTTCTTGGCACAAATGATGAGCCGGGATGGGAGAGGAATGGATGTCTGCTGGTTTTGGATAGCCTGGGGGAGTCTTCAGAGCTGCACACAATATTTTCCGGAGAGGGAAGGTTCTCTCCTGAAGCAATAGCAGTTGATTCTCGTGGTTTGTTCATTCTTATGAATGCCATGACTCT
>JAGLQD010000364.1 GCA_023136985.1 Candidatus Sabulitectum sp.
ACTCTGGAGAACAACATGATATATGAGGCAAGTCTTGTGAAACTGAATTTTGCACTGGAGACACTATGGACAAGCACACTAACCGGTGCAAGCTGGGATCGGGGAACAGACTTGATCGCTCTTTCCAATGGCGGTTTCGTCATGTGCGGATGGACCAATTCGCTGAGTCAAAGCGAGATTAACAGATCAGACATGATTCTTTGTTCGTTCAGTGAGAACGGTTCAATTTCGTGGGAAAGAACTTACGGTACTCCACAACCGGACTACGGTTTGAGTTTGTCTGATGTGAGTGATGGTGGCTTTCTGATCTCTGGATGTGTGACAGATGATTTTTACCAGGGGTGGCTGGTGAAGACCGATTCACTGGGATATATTGAACAACAAGGCATATCCGAGATTTCATCTTCTCTGTTTTCCACTATGCCACTGAGTAATCCGGTGAATAACGGAATGTTTTCTTTATTGGTAGATACACCTGAAACAGGAAACTGTAAAGTAGTGATTTACGACATGACTGGAAGAGTTGTTCTCAACCGGGCAGTTGAGCTCTCTTCAGGAGAAAACAATTTAAGCTTTCCTGCTGATGTCCCTTCTGGAATCTATTCTGTGAGGGTTTCCAGCGGTGAATATCAATCAGCTTTCAGGTTTGTTGTGTGTGAAGGAGGGGAATGATGCTGTTGCTTCTTATGGCTGGATTGTTAGCTAACCCTTCCGTTCTTTTTGCAGGGAACAGTTACACGAACTCAAACGGTGGTATATGGAACTTAGTAAAGGAAATATATGACTCTGTTGAATCAGATTCCCTTACGGTGCATTCTCATACCATGGGTGGAGCTACTTTTAACAACCACTGGGATAGTCAGGTACTCAGGGATCTGATCATGTCCGGTGTATGGGATACAATTGTTTTTCAGGAGCAGAGCTGTATGCCTGTGATAGACCCTGCAATTACTTACCTCTATGGAGACAGTCTAGCCTGGTTAACCGCAGAAAGCGGCAGCGTACCCGCTTTCTTTATGACATGGGCAAGAAAGAATGATCCTTTGATGCTGGAAGGGCTGGAACTGGGATACTCAAGAATGGGAGCTGTTCACAATTCCATCGTGACCCCATGCGGTATCGCATTTGATGTAGTAAGAAGGTTTCATCCTGAGATCGATCCTTATGACGGTGACGGCGCTCATCCTTCTCTGCGCGGTACATACCTTGCAGCCTGTGTGATCATCATTTCCTTGTACGATTCTGATATCAGTTCAGACTCTGTATGGCAACCAGCGGAGATATCACTTCTAGACGGAGTAGTACTTCGCTCTGCTGCTGTTCTGGCCTGTTCAAATTACCAGCAGCCCGGCGGAACAGTGGAATGAAATACGAAGCAGTTATCTTTGATCTTGACGGCACTCTTATAAACACAATTCCCGACATAGTAAGCGTGGTTAATTCGGTCATGAGCCGTGCAGGTCTTGAAGAAAGATCCGAGGACAGGATCAGAGCCGGCGTGGGCTTTGGAGTTGAAAGCTTATTGAGAACTCTGGGTGTTCCGCCCGGGGTGATAGTATCCATGGCTCTGGAAGTCACCAGAGGATATACACAGATAGGCAGATCAAAAGCTTTCATATATCCCGGAGTAAAGAAAATGCTTACCGATATCTCTTGTGCCGGTATCAGGCTTTTTGTATTAAGCAATAAGCCTGCAGAAGCACTTGCGAAATCCGTTTCAGACCATCTTTCATTTGCTGACATTGTTGATTCTCGAGGATCCATGCCGGGAAAACCTGCGAAACCGCTGCCTGATACATTAAAGCAGATCATTCAGGAATTTGATCTTAAGAAAGAGTCTGTACTTATGGTTGGTGACGGTGAGCCGGATATTCAGGTTTCAAAAGGCGTTGGAATTGATTGTCTCTCGGTTCTCTGGGGATTTAGAAGCAGGGTAGTTCTTGAAGCTGCAGGAGGAAGATTGTTTGCAGAAACACCCGGCGATGTTGTTAGATTTGTCAGGCAGGGGGAATAATAATTCTTAGATTCTGCGGTTTAGAAACAAGTTCGATGTAAGGTGCGTTCAGGCAGGGAACTACCACTTCACCGTCAATTTCAAGAACTGTAGAGCCAGCCACCGCAGGTTCGATCCTGATAACAGTTCCCTGTGCGGAAGTAGCCCATTCTGTTTTGTGCAGTGTTCCGTCAAAAAGCTTCGGTATGTTCTTTGCAATTGTAAAAAAGTTCATAGGTGAGAGAATCACACTGTCCAGAAGTCCATCGTCGGAAACGGCATTTGGAGACAGCTGCATCCCTCCACCGGAGTATCTCCCAACTCCTGTGGTCATGGTCAGATAATCGCCTTTGTAAAAAGGTTTCCCATCGCAGGAGATCGTTGCCCGCCAGTGCGGGGGAAAGAGTGCGGAAATGGCCATATTCAACAGATAGCCTGTTTTCCCTCCGGGAAGAAAACGCCGTGAGGCCATAGTTCTTTTAAGAACAAGAGCATCAAACCCGATCCCCGCAGAATTCAGAAAGAATCGGCTCCCGCCGGGCCAGCTGCAGATTCCGGAATCAACGAGTCTGGTCTTTCCCGCTGCTATGGCGTTCATGCATGAATCAATAGAAGGGTGCTCGAAACCGGCAGATCGAATCCAGTCATTTCCAGATCCCGCAGGAAGAACGGCCAGAACGGGTTTTACATCAAGCTCTGAGATCGCTGCTGCGGTATCTGATACAGTCCCGTCGCCTCCGAATGAGATAACTCCGGTAA
>JAGLQD010000365.1 GCA_023136985.1 Candidatus Sabulitectum sp.
TCCCACTGTATCGGCAAAGATCAGTGTATCTGTACGGATCTCTGATCCGCTTTCTGCCATTGCAGAAGGTTTGCTGCAGCTTACAGCAAAAATCATGATGCTGGCTGTGATCCATATCTCCGGTATTCTAATTTTCATGATCAATCTTCTTTGATGAGACATGGATCCTGTTTTTTAGAAGAAGCGTTAAAAAAGGTACAGCCAGGTAAACAACGGTACTCCATTGGGGAGATATGAATGAAATACCAATACCCAGAATGGATACCATTGGAAGTATCAGGTTTATAAGAATAACTCTCCGAATGGCAGACTTGTCGAATTGATCTGCGATGGTTGACGGATTCATAAGAAGCACCTTGCACTGAACTACGAAAAAGGCGGATATAAGAAAAATATTTAGATGGAAAAAGAGATTTGCTGAGAATGTATGGTTGTGATAACCCATAAGAGATGATGAGAAAGGTATTAGGCACACAACAAGAAGACCAGCGAGGTTTGCCCATAAGTGTGGTATCGAGCTGGCCTTGATGTACTTGAATATCTTAAGCTGGATTATCCAGAAATTTCCCAGTAAGAGAAAACTCAAAGCATATGTACCGAAAAGTTCAGTTATATCAGAAAAGTGGTTGATGATGTCACTATCTGTACTTCCTCCATCGATTTGCGGCATTGGAAGACTTAAGACCAGCAGTGTCATGGCAATGGCGTAGATTCCATCGGTAAGGCTTTCCAGCCGGTGCAGAGAGAACTGACTCTTCCGGTTTCTCGCTTCGCTTCTGCTCATCTGCTTTCCCTTCTATCTTAATTTAATCGCAAGTATAGATTTAATTATGGAAAACTCATTCTATAATATATAGGATCTGCTGAATCGTATTGATTCTGCGGAGGAAACCGCCGCTGCCCACGCGGAGCAGTGCAATTCGCAAAGATTCGTGCTATGATATTCCTTCCTTCCGAAATTCTTAATCAAGACTATCCTTAACTGTAAAAAGAAATGATATTACTTCAACTGCTTATGAAACACAGATCAGCTGGAGCCTGCATAGGAGGAGTTTTGTCAAAATTTGTTTTTCTGATGATCTTTATGCCTGTATTTATCTGTTATGGCTGGACAGACATTGAATTCCGTTGCTCTTCTGATCTTCAGGCTGTTTCTGTGGATACCGTGTTTCATCAGGGTGCAGAATACCATCAGATATCCATTGCGGGTTTCAACGGACTTGATGGTGTTAAAGGCATTGCAGGACTTCCATCTGTTCCTACTGTGTCTTCCACCTTTCTGCTCCCACCGGACAGACAGATAGACTCAATAATGATAGTAGATGCAGAATGGGTTTTGCTACCTGGAAAATTCTATCTCTACCCCTTTCAATCCGGTCTTATGTCTGATACATCATTTACTTCCCCGGATTCAAGTATTTACAATTCTACTCTGCCATTCCCAAGGCGACCTGTTGAAATAGCAAGACAGGGTTCCTCCATGGGATATTCAGTAGTTTCTCTTACCGGCTCTCCGATAAAGTACATACCGGCGGATAGCACGGTTTACATCCTTACTTCGATTACCCTGGATTTCATTACAGGTCCATCAGAGTTTCTACAGATCATTCCAAACAGGGAAACCAAGTGCAGTTCCTCTCTAAGGAGCAGGGGAATTCTTGGCCTTGTTTCCAACCCGGAAAACATGGATCTCTACGAGCAACCGTTTGAAATCTCCTTTGCAGACAGGGTTTCTGCCCTGACCGTTACACAGGCACCCTCATCAGAAGGTGATGGGGTCGACATGATCATTATCACAAACAATGAGCTCGCGGAGAACTTTCAGCAGTTTGCTGATTACAGAACTCAGCAGGGAATCGTTACTGTGGTTCGAACTGTGGAATGGATCGATCAGTTTTACAGTGGCTGCGATATTCAGGAGAGAATTCGAAATTTCGTAAGAGATGCCCATATTGAATGGGGAATACAGGCAGTTCTTCTGGGAGGAGATGACGGTGTGGTGCCCATAAGAGAGTGTAATGGATGGGCATACTCTCCGGGACCCTTTCCCTCTTACGTGCTTCCTGTAGATGATTATTACTCAGATATAGATGGCAACTGGACATACGATGGTACCAATTGGCGTGTTGACCCGTCAGTGGGGTACATTGATCTCTGCCTTGGAAGATGGCCGGTGAACACCGCATATGATGTTGATCTCTTTTTTAACAAGATCAGGTGCTACGAGCAACCGGATATCTTTCCGGAGAATTTTGCAAGAAGAATTCTCCTGCTGGGCTCCAACAACCCTGCAGGCAACGGTGCTGATGACATGATCGATCTGGTATCTCAATTTACAGAGTCATCAGCGATCCCGGATCATCTTGATCCTCCGGCAACTCTTTACTTCCCGCATTCTCTTCCCGGAGGAGATCTTTGCCGAAACACTGCTCTTGAAGAGTTTGATCAGGGCTACAATCTCATTATTCATGCTGATCACTCTGAAGTACACAAACTTGCCACTGCGGGAAATGGAACTCTCGGGCAGTATATGTGGGATTCTGATTTCTCAACAATGAACAATCCAGGTAAGCCTTCCATACTGTGGACACTGGGATGCGAAACCGGGCACTTTGATGGAGCCTTCTCTTTCGCAGAGGCGGGTTTACTGGCTTCACAGAATACCGGTCTTGTGGCGGTAATGGCAAATGCCCGTGGCGGACTTCATTCTCAGAAGATCACAGTCTACGCATTCTGCGATGCACTGTTCAATACCGGGTGGATTGCATCGATCCATGAATTGAAGTCTCTGCACTGGCCCCTCAGCTTTCTGGGTGAAGCATACAGATCGTCCAAGAATTCCACAGTTCTTTCCTTCTTCCACCTGAATCTTCTCGGTTCACCTCTGATGTATGTCTGGCGGGATGACCCTGCCTCTCTCTCTCTTTCTGTACCGCCGATCCTGCTCCGGGAAGGTGTGGCCGGAAACATTCCAGTAACCGTAACAGATGGAGAGATCCCTGTTGAGGGTGTCACTGTATGTCTCTGGAAAAAAGATGAGATATTTTCTCTATTGGAAACTAATGCTTCAGGACATGTTACTTTTACAGATGTTTGTATTGCGGACGGAAATGGTGAGCTGGTTATTACCGCCATCAAGAGGCGGAGAATGGTCAATTCAGTGGAAACTACAACTGTTGACTATCTTCCAGATCGTATCGTTATGGATGTTCTTCCTGCAAATATCCCCATAATATCTCTGAATGGGTTCTCTGTGGACCCACAGGGGGACGGCAATGCAAATCCTGGAGAAACTGTAGAGATCATCCTTGCCGCTGTGAACAGCGGAGAGGAGACGGGAACAGAGGTCTCAGTTGAGCTTTCCGTTGTTTCCGGCTCTGAGTATATCGATGCAGTACTAAATTACCAGTCTGAATTCCCGGATATCAGTGCTGGTGATTCTGCTGATTCCATAGAACCTATGGTTCTTAGTATCCATTCTGGTGTTTCAGATTATTCAACAATCGAATTCAATCTGGCTTTTACCTATAACAGCAGCGCTGGTATTCTCCATTGGAACTCGCCACTATTTCTTATGATCTACTCCGAGAGCTATTCACTGACAGTTATGGATCCGTCAGCCGATAATTCAAACGGTCGAACCGCTACTATAGACATCAGCGATATGCTACTGGCAAATTGCGGTCTGGGAACCGGGCAGAACCTCAGTATAACCATC
>JAGLQD010000366.1 GCA_023136985.1 Candidatus Sabulitectum sp.
GGCAACGAATCCGAAAGAAATTCCTATTTCGTTCTCATCATTGTCACCATTCACGAGATCAATCTGTGAGATAGCCTCAATGGATTCATTCATCGGGAAGTTAACCCCAAAGGAGATTGATGAATAGTTGAATTCATTTTCTCCGTCTTCATTCTCAGCATATTCAAAATCAACTGCCGACAACAGTTCAACTCCGCTGGAGAATCTGTAGTAAAGAAGAGGCTGCAGCCTGGTTGACATATTTCTTTCATTGGAACCTTTGTTTTCAATTGTTTCTTCAATCTGCGCCTGGAATCCCCAGTTGTTAAAATCAAAATTTGATTCAACCCCCAGCGCAATGCTGCCATCAGTACCTGTAGTGCCGGAAAAATCCAGTTTGAAGGCATCTGAATTGATTGCAGTCCAGAGCAATCCCACTGTGATCCCATCTTCTGGATCAGCCAGATATCCGTTTGCTTCAGCGGAAAAGCATACGGAAGTGGAAAAACTTTCGGTTACTCCAATTCCCATAAGCATTTCAGAGGATACAGTAGAAGCGCCGGAAGGGTTATCGAGACCTGCATATCCAAAGTAAACTTCAACATCACTGAATCCCGGATCAAATGCCTCTGTGGTGTCCAGTGCATAGCCTGTACTGCAGACAGCAAGTAACATACATGAAAGAACTCCAGCCTTGATTCTCATTTCTCCTCCTCGATTAGTTGCGAACCTTCGCATTTGCGAATCTTCGCAATTATCTACTTTCCAAACAGAAGTGTCAACTTTGCTTCGGAGTGAAAGAGGAAAATTTAGAGAATCAACTGATTTCAGAGTTGCTGCATTCCCCACAAAGGCCATGGATGGAAAAATGATATGGATGACAATCAAAATCGTAAAGATCCTCGATTCTTTCAAGAAATGCGGAAATGTCGTTTTCAGATACTTCAGTGACAGAGCCACAGTGCTTACAAACCAGATGGATATGAGGACCGTGCTTACCGGTAGCGTATGCTGTTTTTCCATTACCTAAATCAAATTTGCTTGCCAATCCGTTCTCAACCAGCATATCCAGTGTTCTATAGACTGTTGCAATATTTATAGAACTGGATTTCTCTCTTACAATTTCCATTACTTCTTCAGCAGACATGTGTTTGCCACAATGGGCAATGATCTGTACTATCATTTCCCTCTGAGGTGTAATTCTGTAACCCTGGTCACGCAATTTTTTCAAGTAGGTATGGCAATGGGACATTCTGACTCCTTTATTGAGAATGCTTGCAACAAGGAATATCTTAGTTTTTCGAGATCAGTCAACCTGAATCTGGAACAGGCCTGGTTTCGCCTCGTTACTTGCAGAGGTGTTGGACAGCTGAAATCGAAGATCCGCGAAGCGAAACGCCTGGATGAATGAAAGCCACTATAAGAAGGCTGGCAAAGAAAACTGACTTAATGAACCCTAAACTGTTAGTCTGTTACACGGCGAAGGGGAATTCTACACTGTCTTAGGCAGCACTGGAATTGCAGATTTGCTACCTGTTAAGCATCAAGTTAAGCAGGCAGAATTCAACTCTATGCATGGGGGAAAAAGTCTCATTCAGAAATTATTCCCGAATTGTTTATTCCTGGAGATTGACATTTGCTGAAACGATTGCAATCATTTACCATGTTGCTAATTTAAGATGTGCTGATCGTAGGGCTGGATTTAGTGTACCGTGAAAACAGTTCTTTGACTGAATTTCCGAAAGAGCAGGGAGTGATTTAGCTGATGAAGATCGATTTCGAGATTCTTCAGGCCAAAATTGATGCACTTCGAGCATCAGATAATGACAAATGCCTGAATGATATTACTGATCTTATCGGGGACATAAACGCATCTAACAGAACAGACTGTATGAGAGCCTGCAAGCTGGCCGAGCAGACTCTTTCGATTTCCAGAGAACTGAAATTTGATATAGGGATTGCAAGCAGTCTAAGCGCAATTGGCATTTCATATTCGTACAGGGGAGAATGCGAAAAGGCTCTTGATAACTGCCTGAAAGCTCTTGACATTTTTAGCACATTAAGCGATGCAACCGGAATCTCCAGTACTCTTAATTCAATTGGGATTGTTTACAGAAAGCGCGATAATTTTCCTAAATCGCTGGAGTACTACTCCAGATCCCTTCTGATAAGTGAAGAAGCTGGTAACAGAATGCAAATCGCCAATACAACCAACAACATTGGCATCGTCTATCAGGATCTTAATGATTTCGAGAAAGCTCTCGAGTTTGCAGAAAAGTCTCTTTGCTTTTTCAGGGAATTGAAAGATGATCTCGGAATTGCCAGTTCATTGAACAATATAGGTATTATTCTCAAAACCCAGGGAAATTCCGTGTCTGCTCTGGAGCATTTTCAAGAATCCAGTGATATCTTCCAGAGAATTGATTACGCACCCGGGGTCTCCGCAACATGCAATAATGCAGGGGAATTGTTTACCCAGCAGGGAAAATACAAAAAGGCCAAACACTATTTTCTGAAAGCCCTAAAAATAGCAGAAGACACTAATACAAAAGACCACGAGATGTGTGCTCTGGAATTCCTTTCTACTCTCCATGAGACAATTGGCGATTTCCAGGAAGCACTTGAATACTACACAAAATACAGCGAACTCAAGCAGCAAGTGTTCAGCGAAGATAGCACAAAGAATATTAATCAACTTCAGGTAAGTTATGAAACAGAAAAGAAGGAAAAGGATAACGAAATTTTCAGGCTTAGAAATATAGAGCTTGTAAAAACCCATGAAGAGTTGGAAAAAGCTCTTTCCGAAGTGGATGAACTCAGCAGATTGCTGCCTATCTGTTCCTCCTGTAAAAAAGTTCGTGGTGATTCGGGATACTGGGTACAGATAGAAAAATATATATCCAGGCGTTCGAATGCTCAGTTCAGTCACGGATTATGTCCCGAGTGTGTAAAAAAACTATACCCGGATTTATCGGATAGTAATGTGTAGCTGTTCTATATGAAGATAATTGAAAATGCATAACTCTGCTTTGATCTTCTACCTGGAAAGGAAACTCAAGCGTTGACTGCAAAGACCAATGCTCTTAAGCACCAGTTGAAGAAGATACGCTCCGAGTCACCAATAGGCGAAACAGGCAGGAAAAGAGTTGATTTACTGACTAAGCTCGGGATGTTGCTTTACAGATCCCGACCCTTCAGAACAGAGGCATACGCCAGTGAGGCCCTGACTCTTTCTAAAAGCATTGGATACAAGAATGGCGAAGCTAGAAGCAATTCATTATTGGGTGTTGCCATGGCTTCAATGGGCAGATACCATGAATGCACGGAATATTTTAAAATCTCTCTCTCAATTTACACAGAACTTGGTGATAAGAAAAGTATTGCAACTACATTCACAAATATCGGGGTTGTATACAGTGACCTGAGCAGACTTGATCTTGCTCTTAATCAACATCTTCAAGCGCTGGCGATTTTTGAGGAAATCAATGATGCCAGAAGCATCGCTCATTCCCTGAACTGCATCGGTGTCGTTTTTCGCAAACAAAATAATCTAGAAAAGGCAGAATATTACTACTTGAAAGCCCTCAAGATCAGGGAGGAGACCAAAGATATTCCGGGACTGGCAATGTCTTACAACAATCTGGCAATCCTGGCCAAGAGATATGGACATCTGGAAAAAGCTCTAGACTACTTAAAGCGCTCTCTTCAACTTAAGAGTGATCTTGGAGACAAACGAGGTACACTGGTTTCATACACGAATATCGGAGATGTCTACAAAGAAATGGAAGAATATGCTGAATCACTTCATTACTACGAGAAATCTCTGACGATCAGCGAGGCAATCAGCGATGACATAGATATATGTAACAATTGCAACAATATAGGTCATATCCTGACTATTCTTGGAGAGCATGAGCGAGCCTTGGAGTATCTCAATCGCGGTTTAGAGATTTCCATCAAAACTGGGACCAGAATTCTTGAATCGGACAGCTATAAAGAACTTTCCACGTTTCACAAGGCAACTGGCGACTATGAGAGTGCATTTCTTTTCTACAAGAGATACAGTATTCTGACACTTGAGATATTTAGTGAGGAGAGTGCAAAAAGCATAAACAAACTTCAGATCAGCTACGAAACGGAAAAAAAAGATCAGGAAAATGAAATTTTCAAACTCAGGAATATTGAGCTTACAAAAGCAAATCAAAAGCTTGAAAACGCTCTTTCTGAAGTGGTAGAACTTAGCGGACTGCTTCCCATCTGCTCATCCTGTAAGAATATTCGCGATGACTCTGGATACTGGGTACAGATAGATAAATACATCTCGAACCATTCACAAGCTCAGTTCAGTAGCGGGATGTGTCCGGAGTGTGTAAAATTGCTTTGTAATACAGATCAGGACTCCATGACAGAGACTTCTAAAAAATAAAGTATCATAACTCTTCTTGCATTACTCCCTGCAACCTCCGGGCTTGAACAAATCAAGGTTCTTTCTGATCTGACGGTAGTTAGGGCTCGCCGAATAGCTCATAATTCCTTACATTGCAATGGTATAAGTGTATGTTAGGTGAACAGACATGCATGCAAAATGGGCTATTCTGGCCAATACCCATGTACTACCCCTAGTAAGAATTTGATTCTTATTAGATTCGCAGGCAAAGCTCCACGGGGCGACCTTAGCCCGTCTCAATTAAGGACGGGCTTTTCTTTCATCGGATTTGATTGGGAAAAAGTAATCTCTTTTTTAGATTGCTATTTCTTGACAGTTCTCTACTTGTGATTACTCCGGTTTATAGAATGAATTCCCCTGACTTAGCAGGATATCATTACAGATTTGCCTTAGCATTTGCCTGGTGATTTCGAATTGCTCTATCGTTTCTTCCATTCCAAACTCTCGATGAAGTTGTTCTCTCCCAATAGAATGTTTTTAAGCATAAGTATATGCCTGTCTATGTATTTATGATTATAGGTTGATTTAAAGTCAGAAAAAAGTTTTTGAAGCATTTCTTTGCTGAACACTACTTGAAGAGTTCTGGCTTTGTCGGTTGAGTTGTAAATGATTTTTGAAAAGAGCATCTGCTTCAGCCTGAAATCATTGGAGTTGCTAATATCCCTGATGTAATCTTCAGTCACATCGTGATCCCAGAAGCAATCTTTTATCAGCTGAGAGTAAATATCCGTATTTGTATTCACTGTAATCCATTTCATGCTGCATGTCATCTTGTTCTTCATCGAAAACAAAAATCCAGAAAGAGTAAACGATATGTAATTCTATAACATCATCCAGGACAAATCAAGACATTTGTCCAGCGGAGGTGTTTACCAGACCTTCTGATTGTGCTTTTTCTTCTTGACAAAACGATATGGCATATTATCATAACGCTTCATTTCTCATATGGAGGCTGTTATGAACAACATTAATTTTTCTATTGAAAAGCCGTTGAACGAAAAGGTGCTCTCTTACGCACCTGGGTCTGTTGAGCGTGTTCGTCTGGGAGAAGAACTTGATCGCCAGTCGGGTATTGTGGTTGATATTCCCGCTGTTATTGGCGGTAAAGAAATTAGAACCGGTGATCTGGTTGATGTGGTTATGCCACACGATCACCGCCATGTACTTGCCAGGTTTCACCGTGCTGGAGCTGCTGAAATAGAGTCTGCCTGTTCAATTGCGGTTGCGGCTCAGGCAGAGTGGATGCGGATGCCCTGGGTTGAAAGAGCAGTTGTGTTTATGAAAGCTGCTCACCTGATCAGTGACAAGTACCGATATCTGCTCAGTGCTGCAACAATGCTTGGTCAGAGCAAGAATGCCTATCAGGCCGAGATTGACGCCATAGCAGAAACTGTAGACTTTCTGCGTATGAATGCTGCATTTGCTTCCGAGATCTATGCAAGCCAGCCGGCATCGGGCCACGATCAGATGAACAGGCTGCAGTACCGGCCTCTGGAGGGGTTTGTGTTTGCTGTAACGCCTTTCAATTTTACTGCTATTGCTGCAAATCTGCCAACCGCGCCGGCATTGATGGGCAACACGGTTGTGTGGAAGCCAGCATCGGCTGCGGTATTGCCGGCTTACTTTATCATGAAAATCCTTGAAGAAGCTGGGATGCCGCCGGGAGTTATCAATATGGTGCCTGGCCCCGGTCCGATTGTAGGCCCGCCGGCGCTGAACGACGTCAGGCTCGGCGGCATTCACTTTACCGGAAGCACGTATGTGTTTTCGACAATCTGGC
>JAGLQD010000367.1 GCA_023136985.1 Candidatus Sabulitectum sp.
CGATATCGCCTGCAGGAGCCACATGGGAATACACCATTAACGGCGGGGGAAGCAGAATAGTTACCGTAGTAGACCAGACGGTAGTTGGAGAGCGGCCATGCTGGAGATTACAATCCGGTGCGGATTATAACTACTGGATCAATGAAGATGGCAGACTGGAAAAGTACGAAGATCATACTGTGCTTTTCAACGGATTTGAGGTTCCCATTTACCAGGCATGGATCACCATGTTCGACTGGCCTCTTGCAGATGGAATGACATTCAGAGATTCAGTCAGTGCACAGGCTGTCAGTCAGGGAGTAACACTGAGTCACACATGGATTCGGAACCAGATCGTTACAGGTCCATCTGTATCCCCTGATGGAGTATGGAGTGATTGTTACAGAGTTCATCAGGAGGAAATGGTTATCAACTGGATTCAAACTGCAGGATTTGCACCGGAGACAACTGTCACAGTTCGCAGTATCTGGCTGGCGCCTGATGTGGGCATGGTTATGGTACAGTCTGCTGACAGCCTGATCACTTTGACATCGTTCACCGGTGGAGAAGAATAGCATTGTATGAAAATAGAATTCACTTTTCCAAGGTCTGATGTTTCAACTGCGGTGAGAGTGGAGCCCAGGGTGAAGGATATAGATGTTTCACCTGATTTTCTTATTCTGGATTCTACGGTAAAGAACATATATGGCAGCAGACTGCCTTCGTGTGATCACGAAGTTGTACTTGCCGGTGGCGAAGTAAGTAAAACCCCTGACATTCTGGAAAAGCTCTGGCAGAAGATGAGCCAGGCGAATTTAAGAAGAGATTCAAGTGTAGTTGTTGCTGGCGGGGGCACAGTCTGTGATATAGGCGCATTTGCTGCTTCCACATGGAAACGCGGTGTGAATCTCACACTGATACCCACTACCATGTTGTGCATGGTTGATGCTTCACTTGGCGGAAAAACAGCAGTGAACGTAGCAGGCGCAAAGAATCAAGCCGGCACTGTGTATCCCGCATCTGAAATATTGATCTGCCCTGAATTTCTTGAGACTCTTCCTCTGAAAGAATTGAACAACGGCCTGGCAGAGGCATTGAAAACCGCTGTAATCGGTGACAGGCGAATAGTGGAGTATCTGCTGAACAAAGATTACACCAGAGCGGTTACAGCATGTCTGGCTGTAAAGGGCAGAATAGTTGCTGCTGATCTTGAGGAAACCGGGGAAAGAAGATTGCTTAATCTGGGTCATACAGTTGGTCATTGCATAGAGGCTGTAAGCAGATTTTCAATCGCCCACGGCGCTGCTGTAGCCATGGGTATTCCTGTGGCTGCGGAAATGGGTGGAAACCATGATCTTGCCCGGGAACTGAGAGCTGTTGCAGGCAAACTCGGTATTGAAACGATAATACCAGAAACCATTACAGTTCAAGGAATACTCACACATCTCGAGAGTGATAAAAAGACCACTTCAGCCGGCAGGATCTGGATAATACCAGAGGGCTGGGAAGACTGCAGGCAGGTATTGCTGGACTTATCAACTGAAAAGGAACTCCTGGAAAAAGTATGGCAGTAAAATCAGTTGATGGAGGTTCCTTCTGGGATCATCTGGAAGAATTCAGAAAAAGAATATTCATAATGATTATTGCAGTTGGAACATTAACAGCAACCGCCTTTCTCTTTAGTAGATACATAACGGCTTATGTTACAACTACTTCACCATGTGAGCTGGTTGCACTTGCTCCGGCAGAGGCTATTACAGCTCATCTGAGACTGTCGGTGACAGTTGGTATCATACTGGCATCACCGGTTCTGCTGTTTCAGATGTGGAGATTCATCGCACCGGGTCTCTATCAGACAGAGCGAAAGAGTGTGACAGGGGTTACCATTGCCGGAACATTTCTTTTTATCAGCGGTGCAGCCTTTGCCTGGTTTATAATGCGTAAACCTGCCCTGCTGCTGTTCCAGAGTTTTGAGACCGGAAACATCCATGGTGCCTGGAGTGTTTCTGCGTACATCGGGTTCATAGGTTCATTCCTGTTGATCTTTGGTGCGGCGTTTCAGCTGCCTCTTGCAGTGTTGTTTCTTACAAAAACAGGGATCATTGAACCGAAGACACTTGGAAAGTATCGCAGGCATATTGTCGTGGGACTTCTGATCATGGCTGCAATACTTACCCCGCCTGATCCACTTACGCAGGTTATGCTTGCTCTTCCTCTGTATATTCTTTTTGAGATAAGTCTTGTGGTGGCCAGAATATCATTCCGAAAGGCAAAGAGTGCTTCAGAGTAAACTGCAACCACTGGTTGAGAAATGCATAACGGTCAATCTGATCATCCCGGTGTACAACGAAGAAGCTATACTGGAAACTCAGCTTGAATCTGTTCTGAAGCAACTTCCGGAAGGTTTTTCTGTAACAGTTGTTGAGAACGGTTCAACCGATGAGACCACATCTATTCTGAATGCCATGAAAGTTAATAACAGCAGTCTGAAGGTTATTAACCTTTCTGAACCGAGCTATGGAAACGCGGTAAGAGAGGGACTTGAGAGCTCAACTGCAGACATCCTTATGGTGGATGATCTGGATGTACTGGACACAGATTTCTGGGTGGGCGGTCTGGAGATAATGGCTGAAGGTTCCACGGATATGATCCAGGGGTCAAAAATTCTTGCAGGTAAAAATGACAGACGCCCCTTTCTAAGACGAGCAGCCACCAGGGTTCTGACCTTTCTTCTCCGACTGCTTCTTGGCTTCAAGGGAACAGATACTCACGGACCAAAGATAATGAAGCGCTCTTCCATGGCTCCTATCTTTCCACTATGCGGAAATGAGCCGGATCTTTACCCCTCAGAGTTGATAATCAGAGCACAACGAATGGGTCTTGTGATCAGGGAACTGCCGATCAAGCTGGAAGAAATCAGGGAAACACCACTGGCCCTGCACAAAAGAGTGCCCAGAGCAATCAGAGACCTGTTTCGATTAAGGGGTAAGCTTGGAAGAATTTAGAGGTTTAAATAAACGCTACTTGCTCTCCTTTGCAATCTTTATGTGTTTCTTAACGTATACGATATGGGCTTTTATGCCTGCTCTGAATTCATTTTTCGACCCTCAGGAATTTGTGACCTTTCTTAATGCAGCTAAAGAAAATACTCCATTTATGCAGTATCTCAAGGAGGGGTGGAGCTGGGAAAATGACCAGGGTTCGCGGATTGGTTTCTTCAGGCCTCTTGCCAGCACTGCTTATCTGTTAGAATATCAGTTTTTCAGAGATAATCCTTTCGGCTATAAAATATCTAATTTTACAGTACATTTGCTGTGTGCTTTCCTCGTGGGCTATTCTGTTTCATTCATGGGAGGAAAGAAAATGATAGCTATTGGTGCGGGGATGTTGTTTGCTATACATCCTGCCACAGTGAAAGCCACTGGCTGGATCTGCGCCAGACCTGATTTATTGGCAACGCTGTTTTCCCTTCTAGCCTTTCGGTTCACACTCCTGCTCAGGAAGAGGAAAAACTTTACTCGCATTTCTCTTTTTCCCGCTTTTTTTACTGTTATGGCTCTCTCCGGCAAGGAGCTCGGAATTGCGAATCTATTTGCTCTTCCAGTAATGTATTTTTTGTGGTATGAGGGTTCAGGAAATAAAAAGAACACTGTATTTTTCATTGTTTCATTGATTCTGGTGGCCATGGGGTATTTTCTTGTCCGTATCTGGTTGTTTGGAAACATGGGAGGATATACCACTTATTCTCTTGTATCAGAGTTGCCACAACGGGTATTTACCGTTATTTCTCAGACTGCAGGTTTATGTTGTGTATCATCATTCGCGCTTCATCTTGTTATCTACCTGACTGTAGCTTTGCTGTTAATTGTGTATGCCATAAAATCAAATCGTGGATTTCAACGTCTTGCAATTGCTTTGCTGGTTACAGGAATTTACAGCGTCCAATCTGTAGTCGGACTTCCAGAGGGTCACTATGCTTACATAACAACGGCGTTTGCAGTTATGTTCTTTGCCTATTTTATGGGAAGGCTGGAGATTCCTGCAAGGCTATCCCGAAAAATAATTACAACAGCGTTCTGTTTGTTGCTGCTTGCTTTCGGATTTACCACAAGAAGAGAATCTCTCGCATTAAATGCGTTGAATCTCGCACCTGAGAGGGTTTTCAGGGGGCTTGAGAATGTATTGGAGCAGCTTCCTGAGCGCAAGGAAACTATGTGTTTTGTCCACATTTCTGATTCCTCTCCAGAAGGAATAGAAATGAGGAATATCCCACTATTTGCCCAATATCTTGTTCCGGAAAGATGCAACTTTTCTTTTGTCAGGGATATATCTTCGGCTGAATACTTCCCTCTAGTCATCTGGAATGGAAGTGAAGTTGTTGTAGTTAGACAAGGTTGTTTGCCCTGATGCTACAGATGTCAAGTCAGCATTATCAGTGGTCTGCTGCCATGATTGTTTTGTAAATGGCTGGAATGGGCATATCGCTCTGAATACCCATTGATTGCAGAGTATTTTTTGACACGTAAACAAATGTATACTATTATATCTTCGGAGAAGAATGCCGGAGGTGAATTTTGCAGGAACTCGGAGAGCGGATAGAGATGATCTGCCACTTTGCAGGTGGCAGTGTAACCCCGTGCAGGTTTCGCTGGCAGAACCGTGTTTATCATGTTGTAAGAGTTTCATCTTCATGGGAAAGCAGGCGGGGTACTGTGAAATTTTATCACTATGTGGTTCGGACATCGGATGATGATGTGTACGAGATACATCTTAACACCGAGACCATGGGCTGGATAGTAGACTGCGAGTATTCAGGTGGAGCCTGAAAGGCGGATACTTCATGTGGATATGGATGCCTACTTCGCTTCGGTTGAGCTGCTGGGTCGCGAGGAACTCCACGGTAAACCGGTAATAGTGGGTGGAGATCCAGGGTTTCGCTCAGTGGTAACCTCCTGTACCTATGAAGCCCGGAAATACGGTGTACACGCCGGAATGCCTATGACCCGGGCGTTGAATCTTGTTCCCCATGCAGTGATACTATCGGGAAGTTTTGCAAGATACAAAACTTACAGCAATCGTGTTTTTGAGGTGCTTCTTTCATTTACCCCCAGAATGCACCCCACCAGTATAGATGAAGCATTTATGGATCTTACAGGTACACCTGGAAGCATCACAGATAAAGCTCTGGAAATACAGAGTGCGGTCTATGAAGCCACTTCACTGTGGTGTACGGTGGGTTGCGGCCCCAACAGGCTGCTGGCAAAGATGGCATCAAATTTCTACAAACCCCGGGGGACTGGGCTTTTGATGCCCGATGATATTGTTGATCTTCCCGTTGGGGCTATCTGGGGGATCGGCCCTGCAACATCAGACAAATTTAAAATGTTTGGTATAGACACCATTGGTAAGCTTCGTAGTCTTACACGGGGAACCATGAAATCTATCCTGGGCTCCGGAGGAGAAGATATCTACAGGTATGCCAGGGGTATAGATGACAGGCCTGTGGAATTCTTCGGTCACAGAACCGCACCAAAATCCATGGGGCACGAGCACACATTCAGTTCTGATGTATCCAAGCCTGAAGAGTACATGCCTGCCCTTGCCATGGTCTGCCAGAAAACAGGGTGCCGGGTTCGAGATGGAGGCTGGCTCGGAGGGGTGGTTACACTGAAGTATCGTCTTCGCAACATGAAGCGGATAACACGACGAAAAATACTTGCTTCTCCAACCGATCAGGATCAGACAATACTTGCTGCAGCGGAAGAAATGGCAAGGCAGCACATCAAGGAACCGATCCGCTTGATCGGTGTAAACGCCAGCCACTTCGTACCTTCTAAAACTGCACAACTTTCTTTTTTCCCGGAAAGAACAGTAGAACTGAACAAGGTAGCCGACAAGGTGAGAAAACGCTATGGCGATAAAGCCATGGTAAGCGGCAGATCACTGAAATATATTCAGGGTAAATATTGAGGAAGCAATGGAAAGATTACCGCAAAAGCCTTCTGTGAAGAATCTCCTGGATATTTCTGCGGGAGTCAAGAACGCAGTGAATGAAAAGGGAACCGTTGTGTACTTTGTATATGATCCTGTAGTTGGCACAGGATACTTCACGGTACTCAAGAACAGCGACTCTTTCCAGCTCGGTCGGTACATGACCTTTTAGAGGGAAATCAGCAAGAGATTCACATGCTTCTTTTAAAGACTTGAAAAGTTTATCAGCTCTTTCCGGCGAATTGCTAACAGCTGCAAAGGTGCAAATGTCATAAATATCGTCCTCGGCGTCTTTCAGAAGAAAAACGGGTATTCTCACTTTTTGCTGCTCAGGCGATTCTTAAGACTGGAAAAGGCGTTATCAAGCGATTTGAAATCATTAGTCTCAAGGTTTTTTGTACTCAGGGCAAGTATTTTCAAAAGAGCCAGGCTTTCTCTGGTCTCTTCCCATGATTGCAGATCCTGTAACACGGCTTTCGCTTTTCCATTCTGTGTGATTATGTAGCTTCCTCCGGTTTCAGACAGTTCCTGAACAATTCTGGAAGCATGCGTCTTTATGTAGCTGATCGGCTTGACAGAGTTCTTTAAATCCAAAACGACCTCCTTGACCAGAATATAGACCATATTCAGACCGGGTCAAGACTGACTCCTGTAACACTGTATATTGCAAGTGGAGTGGCAGCTGATCTATCAACAGCATTCAGGGGAAGTACTGATCGTGGATCTGTTTCAGACAAAAGCAGAGAAAAAACTCTTGTCAGGGGGAGCAAGTCTCTATCTGGGAACATCAGGTTACAGTTTTCCCCACTGGCTGAATGTGTTCTACCCGTCACGCATTGCCAGGAAAGACTGGCTCAGATACTATGCTCTCAAGTTCAACTCCGTAGAGATAAATTCCACCTACTACAGAATACTCTCCGAAAGTTCTACTGGCAGAATGTCAGATTCTGTTCCCGATGATTTTTCATTTTCCGTTAAGCTTCATTCCTCAATGACCCATTCCCGTGATGCAACCGGCGATGACTGGGCTGCATTTGGCAAGATGCTTGCTCCACTGATCTCATCTGGTAGAATGGGAGTTGTTCTTGCTCAGTTCCCGTGGTCATTTCCACTTGAAAAGGAATCTTTCAGTTATCTGAGAACTCTTCGTGACAATCTGGGAAGCAAAAAGGCAGCTGTTGAATTCAGGCACAAGAAGTGGTATGCGGAAGATGTCCTGGAACAGGTGCGGGAAATTGGCTTTACTCTGGTATCAACTGACCTTCCGGTTTTACCGGGGCTTCCGGAAACCGGCCTGCTGACCGGTGAGGATACTGTTTACCTCAGACTTCACGGGAGAAACTCCGGTAAGTGGTGGGGGAACACCCAGGAGAGATATGACTATCTCTATTCAGGCAGGGAAATGATCACATGGGTCGATAAGCTCAGGAGCCTGTCAGAGGATGTGAAGAAGTGCTATGTTTTCTTCAACAATTGTCACATGGGGAAAGCGGCTCTTAACGCCAAAGACATACAACGACTTATGGAGGAATAGCTGATGAAAAAAGTAATGGTATTTGTATTTTTTGTTCTTCTTATGGCAGCCTGCGATTCCACAGGCATTTCCATGAACAGTGAGTTTCCTGCATTCATGCTTCAGTGCGTGAACACAGGAGGGCCTCCAACCGCTTGTGATTTTCTTGGAGGAAGCGGGGATGGTCTGGCTGCGGCCAACACCTACCTGTATTTTGTAGATCGAGATGCCGGTTATGCAAAAGCTGAGGTTTCACTTGGTGTGCCCATTACCGATGTGAGCAGTTCACCGGAGGGTGGCTACGGCCTTGCTATAGGCGGTAATGTGCTCTATGTGGTTTCCAATGAGATCTACACAGTTTACAAGCAGGTGCTCCTGGCAGAGGTTGGCAGTTTTATCGTGCCCCGTCCTTCTTCTACAGTAATCTTTGTTGTCTGTACAGATGGTACTCTGGTAAAGGTGGAGACTGTTGGCTGGACCATAACAAAGTCCGGCTCCACAGAGGCTACCGATCCGGTGGCTGCCGCCCTTGGAACCAGCGGAGACTACATCTTCATAGCCGACAGCGATGGCAAGGTGTACAAGATATCCACCAGTGATTATTCCACAGTGGCTGAAACAACAGTGGATGGCGGAGTGAACGGAATGTGTTCAACACCACTGAACGAGGTTTTTGTCTCTCCGGAAGGAAAAAGCGAAGTATGGGCCATAGACTGCGGAACAGGTCAGCATTCAAGAACATTCAGTGTTCCATATCCTGCCACAGCTCTGGCTGTTACCAGTAACGGCAAGTACATCTATGCTGCAATTCCCGGTCACGGGTTTGCAATAGTGAACACGCTGGACAACATCGTTGAAGCTCTGATAAGCAGTTACGGTGACCCGGTAGACATAGCGATCAACAACCAGATCACCCGGGCACTTCTCTGCACCTCAGACCTTTTCGTTCTGGAGCGCTAGCCCAGGAGGGAAAAATCAGATGACCATTCGGAAACACGACTGGTTGCGGGTGATAGCAGTGCTGACTGAAGAGTTGTTGTAACGATGGACAATGCCCACCTGCTTAGGTATTGCTGGCAAACAGCAGAAAGATCTTGATAATTATTGAATACCAGAGAATAGAGTGGAAAGCGTGCTGGCGAGATGAGTATCTCAAGTGGATATGTGCTTTTGCCAATGCTCAAGGCGGTGTTCTGGAAATCGGTCGCAATGATGCTGGGCAGGTTATTGGTGTGAAGAATCCGAAGAAGCTAATGGAGGATCTTCCCAACAAAATACTCGACCTATTGGGCATTGTGGCAGATGTTGAACTGTTTGAAGAAGACAGTATTCCTTACATTCGTATTACTGTTGAGCCTTACCCATATCCTGTTAGTTTCAAGGGAGAATATCATGTTCGTGTAGGCAGTACAAAGCAGGTACTTAGGGGAGCTGCTCTTGATCGTTTCCTCTTGAATCGAACGGGTAAACACTGGGATGCTGTGCCTGTTTCCAGTGTATCGTTGCGCGATTTGGATCTACAAGTTTTAACAAAATTCCGGGAACGAGCAGCAGCAAGCAAACGGTTGACGCCTGGTGACTTGCAAGAAGATGATTTCAGCCTGATCAACAAGCTTCACTTGGTGGAGGATAGTTATCTTAAGCGTGCCGCCATACTGCTGTTTCA
>JAGLQD010000368.1 GCA_023136985.1 Candidatus Sabulitectum sp.
AGGTGATGGAATAACCCTCAGCTCCGATGACTGTGCTTTGAGAAGAGATTCCGTAGCAGCTGAACTTGCCGACTATCTTCAAGCAGGATACCAGTTCCCGGAAAATCTTGAGGAAATTTTTACTATCAGTGACGAAGAATATGGAAGAAGAGGTGGTTATAGATGTCCCGACAATGGTTACAAGTACTACGAACTCCGGGATGGAACCATCTTTTGTCCATTTCACGAAGAATCTTCAGAAGCAGTGGTGAATCAGTGAAAGTATACCCAAGTTTGATAGAAGATCAGCAGATATTCAATGATCTGATCAAGGATATTCGAAAAACGCCTGTGGTGGCTATTGATACTGAATTCCACTGCGAAAAAAGGTATTGGCCAGACCTGTTGCTGATTCAGCTTGCTGCAGATGGCATCGGTCCAGTTGCAGTTGATCCGCTTGCAGTGAAGGATCTTACTCCTCTTGCCGGTCTTTTTGCTGATGAAAAAGTGGTTAAGGTCTTACACAGTGCCCGAAACGATCTTGTTATTCTTTTCAATGATATTCCTGATTTCAGTGTCAAGAATCTGTTTGACTCACAGATTGCAGCTGCATTTCTTGGCTATGGTGAGCAGATCAGCCTTGTCAATCTTGTTCATTCGGTTTCCGGGGTGAAATCCCGAAAGAAGTATTCCATGAGTGACTGGTCTACCCGGCCACTGGCGGATGGGCAACTTGAATACGCTCTTGATGATGTGAGACATCTTGTAGAAGTTTACGATTCTCTATCGGCTGACTTGAAAAGGAAGAAGAGGACGCACTGGTTTGAGGGTGAATCCGAATCTCTTCTTGACCCGTCAACATATGCCATATCTCTGGAGAGGCTTTTCGGTAAGGCAAGATCTGCCGGCAAGGTGAAGAAATCAAATTTTCCATTGCTATGGATGCTTGTAAACTGGCGGGAGGATGTAGCCAGAGAGATGAATCGTCCGAGGTTTTATGTGGCTAGAGATCACCTTCTGTGTCGCCTGGCCCTGCTGGCGCCTAAAAAAGCAGAGACTATCCGGAGCCTTCGGGGGCTTCCAGGGGGGTTTGTTGACAAGTACGGGGAAGCTGTGGTGGAACAAGTGAACAAGTGTATGGAAGATCCACCGAAAGATGTTCCCAGACTTGTTCTGCCCAGGCATGACTGGGGATATGCTGCAAGAAAGGATATTTTGCGGATTTTTCTAAAGATGAAATCCAAATCATTGGATCTTGCACCTGCTCTGCTTCTGCCTAAGGAAGGCTTCGAGTCTATTCTGGAAGATCCTCCGAAGAGCCTTGATCAATTCATGGGGAGAGAAGATCTTACCAGGTGGCGTAAAGAGGCTCTGGGATCGGACCTGGTAGACCTGCTTACAGGCAAACTTGCCCTGTCGCTAAAAAAAGGCAATTCACTGCGATTCATAAAAGTAAAATGAACGAAAAGAAAACTCCCCGAAAGCTCCTGGAGGCAATGTCTCAGAGCATCGGGGAGCCTGGTTTACCCTCTCCTCTTGTTGCAGGTGCTGATCCTTTCTTTGTTCTTGTTGGAACGATCATTAGTCTGAGAACTCGTGACGCTGTCACGGAAGTTGTTACCAAACGGGTTCTTACATCTGCTTCATCTCTGGAAAAACTGGCAGTCATACCGGTGGAAGATCTAGCGGAACTTCTTCACCCTGCGGGTTTCTTCAATAGAAAAGCTGTTCAGTTAAAAAAGATTGCAGAGATTCTCCTTCGAGATTACAACGGAGAGATCCCAGCAGACCGCAAAGCACTGGAATCATTGCCCGGTGTTGGTGGTAAGACAGCAGCTTATGTGCTTTCAATGGCTTTCAGGATTCCAGCGATCTGTGTTGATGTTCATGTACATCGCATAGGGAACAGAATGGGGATCATTGAAACAGCATCTCCTGATGAATCAGAAAAAGCTCTTATGAAGTACTTTCCTGAAGAACTCTGGATCCCCCTTAATCATATTTTTGTAAGGTTCGGGCAGCGAATTTGTCTTCCCCGTAATCCAAAATGCAGTGAATGTATTTTCAAAGGCTGGTGCAGGTATGCTGATTGATGTGACAAAACCTCTTTACAACGGAATAACTGTGTGGCCTGGAGATACTCCGTTTGAACGGGTAACCAGAGAGGTTGGGGACTTTACAGCATCAAAGGTAACAATGTCCCTGCACACAGGTACCCATATGGATGCGCCAAGACACCGGTTCAAAGACGGAAAACCGGTTGATGAGATTTTCCCTTTCATAGTATCTGCACTGGTAAACACTC
>JAGLQD010000369.1 GCA_023136985.1 Candidatus Sabulitectum sp.
AGGCCATGACTCTTGAAGAACTTGCTGACGGCGGGGCGATTCATGAACGGTGACAGACCTGTATCATCCGATACCAGGAAAAGATTTCGGCATGTTGTTGACTCTACAGCAGTCTCCAATAAGGAGCGAAGAGCTCAGCTTGCCAGCATTATTAACGAAACAAGAGAGAAATTGCTGAATCTGCTGGATATTCAGCAGGACAATTCAGTCAGATTCGACTGGACAACTACACAGAAAGACATTCACAGGAAACTCAGCATGGTTACAGACCTTTCGGTAAAGAGTGAAGCTGAAAGATGTATCGATCTTCTTCTGGATGCTGAAGCAGAACTTGTGGAAGGTAATCTCCGGCTGGTTCTTATGGTTGTAAGGCGCTATACCCGTGGTGTTGCAGGCGCTCTGGAGGAAATGGACTTTGTTCAGGAGGGGTGTGAGGGTCTTCTTGATGCAGTGAGAAGGTTTGATTTCTCAGGTAACGGAGGATTTCTTACCTACGCGCTTGTTCGCATCAAAAGGAAAGTTCTTCTTGCAATAGAGAAACAGCACAGACTGGTAAGAATCCCTTCACATGTGATAAGAAAAGGCAGATACCTCAAAGAGGTAATTGACGATTTTGCTTCAGACAAGGGCAGATACCCTGCACCTCAGGAAATAGAGATAGAGACAGGCGGAGATATGGACTGGTCTATTCTGCTCAGTCTTTCGGAAACCGTTGACTCCATCCACGATTCAGTGGATGGAACAGGTCTGTCTCTGGAGGAGCGGCTGGCATCCGGAGTTGCGGAGCCTGCTGTTGTTTCCCTTGGTGACATGGTGGAGGACGCACTTGATAAACTTGACAAAAGAGCCAAATTTATTCTTGTAATGCGCTATGGGTTAATGGATGGTGACACCCACAAACTGGCAGACATTGCAGAAGTTCTTGGTCTATCAGCAGAAAGGACCCGGCAGATTGAAAAGGCTTCCATTAAGATACTTCGCCATGATTTCAGTGACTTTGATGTTTCTGACTGGTTGCAGTAAAGAAGATAACTCGGTACAGACAATTGGGCGTGAATCAACGGATTCTGACTCTGACAGTGCTGTAATTGTCTTTGGACCTTCACTTACCGAGCTATTCTATGTTTCCGGAGCCTGGGAGCGACTTGCAGGTGTTGACAGGTTTTCAATCTGGCCTTCACAGGCATCCGAGCTGGCAGTCATTGGGGATTTTATGACACCTTCACTGGAGATGATCACTGCACTTGGTGCAACTTCAATACATGTTGTGGGCAGAAATCAATCTCTTACAGATCTCGCAGAGAGACTGGAAATTCCATGCTATCAGTATTCCTTTGACAGACTGGATGATGTCTATGAATCCAGCCGGATGATTGAGGATCTCTATCCGGAAGCGGATCTTACTGAATTCAGAGACGACATCATTCTGACATTGGATTCCCTCTCGACTGTTTTCGAATCTGCTGCACCTGAGGTTATGATCGTTGTTTATCTGGGGGGGGATGGTGCGATCACTGTTGCAGGAAATAACACTTTCTATCTTGATATTCTTACCGGCATGGGTTGCGTTCTGGCTGCCCCGGAAGCCGGCAGTTATCCCGCTGTTTCTGTAGAGGGAATTCTTGCAATTGACCCTGATTTTGTAGTTATTCTTGACCCTTACAATACTGATGACACCGCTCTGAACCATTGGAGAAGCAACGGGCTTGATGATTCAAATACTACGGTTCTTGCAGGCGACCATGTTCTTATTCCAGGAGCGCGTTTAAAAGAGCTGATTGTAGGGATAGCACAGTGTCTGAACTGATCTTTCAGGAATTCGCTGCAGGTTATTCCCCGGGAGTAATGGCTGTTTCAGGGGTATCAATGAGAATCACCGGTGGAAGTGTCACTGCGGTTATCGGTCCGAACGGAAGCGGGAAGAGCACTCTTTTAAAAGGCATCATGTCTTTTCCGGGAATTCACAGCAGAGGATCAGTTACACTGGACTCCAGCCCGGTTCAATCAATGAATCGCAGCGAACGAGCCGGTAGAATAGCTTATCTTCCCCAGTCCCCGCCTGTTCCAGCAGGTCTTACTGCCATTGAAACTGTTCTGCTTGGAAGGTTCCCTCACAGAAGTGCCTGGTCCAGTGACACAGCAGAGGATACCCGGATAGCGCTTGATGCACTGGACATGGTTGGTGCATCACATCTCGCAGACAAATTTACCGACGAGATATCAGGAGGGGAGAACCGTCTGGTAAATCTTGCGGCAGTTCTTTCCCAGAAAACAGAGGTTATTCTTCTTGACGAACCGGGATCCTCGCTGGATTACGGTCATGCGGCCCAGTTGTGGAAGCTTCTCTCTGATCTTGCAGACAGGGGAATAGTTATCCTGGCAACTACCCACAGGATAGAGATGTCCGGCAACGCCTTTGACAAGGTTCTTCTTCTTTCTGAGGGCAAAGCACTGGCTTTTGGCAATCCTGAGGATGTATTTCTTTCAAAAGATCTTCTTTCCCGGGTATACAAAACACCCATGAAGGTCAGACAGAGTTCACCTGGCAGTAGCTGGATAGTGTTCCCCGGGAGTTCTGAATGAAAAGAACTCTGATATCTCTTGTTGTTCTCGCTGTGACTGGAATTGCTCTTTCGCTGGCCACGGGTCCGCTGGGGTTAAATGCTCCAGGTCAAGTTATTCTGTTCCTGAGACTTCCCAGAATTCTGCTCGCCATTGCCGCCGGCGCAAGTCTTGCGGTATCAGGATGTATTCTGCAGGCAGTACTAAGGAACCCGCTTGCAACTCCATACACACTGGGTATAAGTGCCGGTGCTGGAGTTACAGCAGGTTTTATCATACTTTCAGGTATTTCACTTCCTATATTTCTGGTATATCTTTCCGGTACTGCAGGGGCTCTGGCAGCATCAACGCTTACCTGGTTTATAGCTGGACGGAGCCAGAGAGATCACTCAGGTCTTATTCTGGCCGGTGTAACAGTTAACCTTCTTGGAGCCTCGGTTCTTCTTCTTATTGAGTATATGAGCCCTGCTTCGCGCCTGGTGGAGATAATCAGATGGATGATGGGTGATCTTGCCATCGCCGGCTACCGCCGCGTGCTTTTTCTTCTTCCTTTCCTTGTGGCGGGTATGGTTCCTGCAATAATGAGAACAGGTACTCTGAACCAGTTCCTCACAGCTACTGAAATGGCTGAATCCAGAGGAGTAAACACCGTACGGGAAAGATTGCTTCTTCTCATAGCCGCCGCAGTTCTTGCCGGGGGTGCTGTGGGAGCAGTTGGCCCTATTGGGTTTGTAGGGCTTATAGTGCCCCATACCATGAGACGGCTGGTTGGGGGAGACTACCGAAGGCTGCTTCCTCTTTCGGCGCTGGGAGGGGCTGTTCTTATGCTCTGGGCGGATATCTTCTCAAGAGTGGTCATTTCCCCGGCGGAACTTCCAATCGGGGTTATTCTCTCTTTGCTTGGCGGCCCGTTCTTTCTCTATCTGCTCGTAAAGAAACCCCGCCTTTAAGACGGGGTCCCGAGAACGCAACTATGGCCAGCATAACCGCTCTGCATAGCCAGAACAGTATTCACAAAGCCGAAAACATAACCGCTGTTTCTGGTTGATTCAGTAGGGTCCCTGATGTTTTGTTCTTGACATTTAACCAAAATCGAACATAATTGCAACGGAGACTCGGCCTAGGAGTTGCTTTCGGGTGGCTACAAAGGCATTGTCTCCTTTTTTTATTCTCTTGATTCGAATGGGTCGGGAACATAAACAATTCCATATGAGGTAAACTCAGTCCCGTTACTCTTTATGATACCCTCAAATTGAAGTTGTGCAAGCCACCTACCATAATTATCAGCAATTTCTGGCCGTGTAACTGACACCGCAGGAAAAAGCTGGATGAATACCCCAGTCAAAGAACTTTGCGAGCATCTGGCATTGACCAGTATGAACAACAGAGGCTCAGCGAAGGTTAATCGAGCATTTGTCCGGATCTCTTGGTTTAACTGCACCAGTAGCAAATCGTTAGCCCAACGGCTGCAGGTCTTTATTGTCCCATGTCGTCTAAGAGCGTTCTCACTTCGTGAGGTAGTCATAGACCGCCTTCAGCACCAGACTGACGACCGCGCCAAGGGACAGCAGGATCACTTTGTCGGCGTTCCGTCTCCAGAAGTTCGTTTTCTTGTGGTCACGATCAAGGAACAACGCAGGCGTGGCTCTTTGTTCCCAAATCGAGAACAGGAAACAAAGTACGGCAAATCCGGGAACGAGCAACTGGTTCCAGTCGAAATGCCGAACGAAGAAGATTAAGCCAATATTTAGCACGACTGATCCAGTAATCACCCCACCCCAGAAAGCGGGGCTGTGAAGTGCGTAAAAACGGATACTTAAGGGTGACAGAATAGAGTCTATCTCTGTCCAGAGCGCTTTGACGCCAGGGGATGTGCCCAAGGCAGAAGCGGATACGACAAACGGGGCGAAAGACAGCATGACGATGTTGTTTGCGTCCTTGGAAATCAGCACGAGGTCAAGGGTTGTGACGTTTTCTCCTCGGTTTTCGATTACATCTTGAAGCGAATCAAACTCATACCGTTCGTCAGAGAGCGAGGCGGTAAAACCCAACTTGCTGGCTGCCTCACAAAGCACCTCGACATCATCTAAGGAAGGCGTTTTCACATAGTAGTGCCTTGACCGATGTCGCGTCTCAATTCTCCTCATTATCATTTACTCCTTGGGCCAACTTTTTGTTATCTTTTTAGTCGAACTTCAGCCTCTTCGAGGCTTCCTCAACTTCTTCACGGTGCACTTTTTCTGTTTGTCGCTGAGCGTCTGCTTTTCTCTTCTGGTCAGCTAGAAACCTAGCTTCATTTTCATTTGCGCTATCCACGCACAGCATGAGTGTTTCGCGATGGTACTTCTCAACCTCCTGTACTGTCGTACCATCAAGAAAAATTTTATCGCCACGCACACTGGCAATCCCTGGTCGATGCATCGATGTATATCGTGGAGGCCTGTTCCAGGAAGCAACAAACAATGTTGCCCATTCGTGAGTCGGCGTTCGAGAAAGCCGAAACGGTACCTTGTAGAGGGCTGAACCAGTTGTGCCGTCGTTTTTTGGCCTGGTAACTTCATCAACCACAACTCCGAGAATTTTAATTGGTGCAATTTCTGGAACTTGGCCGGAGGCTACCGCTTTCCGTTGGTTCTGCCGTTCAGATCGCACAACAGGAGGAGCGACAGCACGGGTGCCACAAACAGTATTCAACAAATCTTCGTAATTAACTTCGAACTTCTCTTCGCGTGAGAGGTCAATGTAGTACTTACCCGCCAACCAACTGGGCGCGGATTCTTGCCATGTCCCCGACGCGAGTATCGGAATAAATTTGCGGTTTTCGCGACCACTGATAAGTTCAGCGGTCATTACGTCCCCTTCATACCCTACTCCACCCGTACGCGAATCAGATTTCGCTTTATATTTTGGTGTGCAGACAATTATAACAAAATCATTCTCACGAATTTCACGTTCCATAAACTCAGGCAACTGATCACCAGGAATCGCATGCCACTGGTCAAGCTTGACGTCGACTCCATCAGCACGGAGCCGAGTCGATAACGTTGAAACCCATGCTTTATGTTCATCCCCGTCCCATGAATATGACATAAAGGCTTTTGGGAAATTCTCGTCAGTCATAAAACCCTCTCCCTATAAAGATAACGTCCTGCATAACCGGAACAGTACCCTCAGGCCAAGAACATTGCCGCTGTTTCCGGTTGATACAGTTAGCACTTTATCTCTTTTCATACTACTTCCTCAACTACATCTGCTTCACATGTCACTCTTTCTGCAGTCTATTTTATGCCTACCTAAACTGAGCGATTCCAGTT
>JAGLQD010000037.1 GCA_023136985.1 Candidatus Sabulitectum sp.
CATGAAGCTCTGGCAGAATCGCATGACTTCAAGATCGGATTTGCCCTTGGGATCGAAATCGGATCCACCTTTACCGCCACCCATAGGGATCGTGGTAAGGGCATTTTTGAAAACCTGCTCGAAAGCCAGGAACTTGAGGATTCCAAGGTTTACGGAAGGGTGGAAACGAAGCCCGCCCTTGTAGGGACCGATGGCGCTGTTCATTTCAATACGGAACCCACGGTTAACCATGATCTCGCCGTTGTCTTTTACCCAGGGAACACGGAACATTATGACGCGTTCCGGCTCTACAATTCTTTCCGGGATCCTGGCACTTCTGTATTCCGGGTGCTTTTCAAGCACCACTTCAAGGGATTCAAGGACTTCCTGGACTGCCTGGTGAAATTCAGGCTGGGCAGGGTCCCTCTGGATTACTTTCTGATAGAGTTCCTCAAGCATTCTCACTCTCCTCTTCAAGAATCAGGTAAACAAACAACAAATGAATTAGCGTATGAATTTCATACGGACAGAGTAGACTACTGCCGAAACCTTCCTTCTGTCAATAGGCTTCTTCGAATGAAATTCAACTTGACTGATGTCGTGCCTTCTCTTCATAGTTAACACCGTATGTATGAACCTTGCTTTCCCCTGCTCTCACATGAAACAGGATCACCTGGAGGTGCAATCAAGATGTTCTCACCGGAAAAGCTCAATGGAAAACTGCAGCTGCGGCGAACAGAGTTCCTCCTGAAGAATCTGAACAAATTCAGAGTGCAGAATGTAATGCTTCTATGCAGCCTCTATGATTACTATACAGTTGAAGAAGATGGGATGCTGGAAGATATACTTGGCGCAACTCATTCATCCGGGGATTCCGGAAAAGCACCAGTGATCACTCAGGTTTCAGATGCAACCACTGCCCTGGAGATATTGAAGGATAAATCAAATACCTTGTTTGAACTGATCATCTGCATGTCTACAGGCGAAAACATCTCTTTCAAAGAATTTACAGAAAAGGCGCTGAAAATACAGCCATCTCTTGCTGTTACCGTTCTTACACACAACAGGGAAGAATTGAGGAAAATAAACGGGAAGAATCCCGGTGTAATTCCCTATAGACTTTTTAACTGGATGGGTACCGGCGAGATCATTCAAGGCATAATTCAACTCACAGAAGATGCCCGGAATGCTCGGCACGACTGCGGAGAAGTAAATGCGCCGTGTGCTCTACTGGTAGAAGACGATGTGCTTTTCTACTCCAAGTTTCTGCATGAGGGTATGCGTGAAATTCGCTTGAAATCCCGCCAGGTTCTTGAAAGAATGACATCTCAGACCATGAGGAAGCTGAAAAGTAAGGCGCGAACAAAACTTCTTCTGGCAGTAAACATGGAAGAGGCTGAATACATCCTGGAACACTTCAGCAATTCTCTTGTAGGTGTCATTACCGATATGAGATTCCATCACCGGGGTACCCATGATAAAAAAGCAGGAGTAAACCTCATAGAAAAAATACGGGAAAGAAACCCGGGTATTCCCATAGTTCTACAGACCAGCGAGCACGATGGAGCCAAGGTTGCAAAAGATATGAATGTGGGATATATCAACAAACACTCAACTACCCTAATGTCAGATTTCAGCAATATGCTTGTTGATTTTCTGGACTTCGGTGACCTGATCTTTGAAGACAATACAGGAAAAAGGATCAGAAAAGTTACCGGTGTCCGGGAGCTGGGCATTGCTCTGGACAAACTTCCTGCCCGATCCATACAACTCTGCTGGTCATCTGGAAGAATGTCCAGGTGGTTAAAGATACAGACAGAACTGGAACTTGCGGAGGAAATGGATGAATGCAATTTGGAAAATTGCACATCAGAAGAAGTCAAGTATGCTCTTCTGAGCGCTTTCAGGTCATGGAAAGCAGATCAGAGGCGAGGCTATGTAGTACCTTACAGCCGATCATTCCATGAGGAAGACCTGATGTTCAGCCGCCTGGGCAATGGATCAATGGGAGGAAAAGGCAGGGGTCTTGCATTCATAGACAGAGTTCTTGTGGCTAATCTAAAAGAGGACGCATTTAAGAAGGTATCAGTTTCTGTTCCCAACACAGTAATCATTACAACTCAATTCTTCGATGAATTCATGAAAATAAATGATCTGCATCAGTTTGCAATTGACTGTGACGATGACAACAAAATCCAAAGAGCCTTCCAGAAAGCCTCGCTTCCAGCAACCATTCTTGGTGACCTCAGAGACTACGCCAGGACTGTAACCACCCCTCTTGCCATCCGTTCTTCAAGCCTTCTTGAAGATGCCATGTATCAGCCATTCGCTGGAATCTACGCCACAAAAATGCTGCCCAACAATTCCCGTGACCTCACGGTAAGATTCAAGCAACTTTCAAGTGCTATCAAGTTTGTCTACGCTTCCACATTCATGCAGTCTGCAAAATCATACATCAGGGCCACCAACCACCGGGTGGAAGAAGAAAAGATGGCAGTTCTTCTTCAGCAGGTTGTGGGAAGACAGCACGACGATCTCTTCTACCCTCACTTCTCCGGCGTGGGCAGATCATATGATTTTTATCCCGCAGGCTCAGCAAAACCTGAAGACGGTGTGGTAAATGTTGCTCTTGGTCTGGGCAAAGCTATAGTTGACGGTGGAATGTCTCTTCGCTTCACTCCGAAGTATCCGAGAGTTCTTCCACAGTTCGGCACAGTTAAAGACATGATGGACAATTCACAGAAGCACTTTTATGCAGTGCAGATGGACACCAGCTTCTGGGGAAGTAAGCTCGATGAAGATCAGTACATTACATCGCATGATCTTTCAGTATCTGAAACGGATGGCACTCTTGAATTTCTGGCTTCTACTTATGACGCACCCAACGAAAGAGTGATGGACGGTATCACAAGACCGGGCCCCAGAGTTGTGAGTTTTGCGCATATTCTTAAAAATGATGTATTCCCCCTTGCCCGTATAAGTGATTACCTTCTTAAAATGGGGGAAAAATCAATGGGATGCCCGGTGGAAATTGAGTTTGCAGTCACTCTTGGTAAAAAGCGAGCTCTTCCTGCCCACTTCAGCCTGCTGCAGATAAGGCCAATGGTGGTTAATAATGACCTTGTGGATATCGACCCCGATACTTTTGGTGACGAGAAACTACTGTGCAAAACAAACACCGCACTGGGAAATGGAACAATTCAAAGCATCAGAGATGTTGTGTACATCAAACCGGACAGTTTCACCGCTTCAAAAACAAATGACATTGTAAAAGAAGTGGAAGCAATTAACAGAAAACTCTTTAAAGCTGAAAGACCTTTCATCCTTATCGGACCTGGAAGATGGGGATCATCTGATCCGTGGCTGGGCATTCCGGTAACATGGAGTCAGATCTGCGGCGCTAAGGTTATTGTAGAAGCAAGCCAGAAGAACATGAACATCGACCCTTCCCAGGGCTCTCACTTCTTCCAGAACATGACTTCACTAGGGGTGGTCTACTTCACCGTACCCCACAACCGTTCAGGTTCAATGATCAACTGGGAGTGGTTGAATTCCCTTGAAGCAGTCTCGGAAACAGATTTCACCAGACATGTCTCTGTGGATGAACCCATAAAGGTAATGGTTGATGGAAGAACTGGTAAAGGGGCAATGCTGAGAAACTGAATGATCCCAACTTTCGACCGATCAATTTCTGCCTGGGAGTAAAGCGTGAGTCAGCCCTGATTCTTAGCTTCCGAAGAAAGAAATGAAATACCGGAAAGCCTTTCCATTTCTATGGCCATTCCCAAGGAATTCTCAATTGTATGGGCAGGAATCATCTGCCTGTTACGTTTCCCTTTTACTTTGAAGTACAATGGACCCTTCAACCCCTGTGTTTTGTTCTGTACTGCGGCTGCAGTGGCCATTCCAACAAGACCACCACCATACATAGAACCACTCATACCTGATGCGGTAAATGATTCAATGTCACTCCATCTGTATGCAACTGTCGTAAGGTAGGTAAAGGCAAATCCTTCGGGAGTAAGTCCTACTCTGGCTTTTCTGGCGCGAATGATGATCCAGATTCCCAGAGGAATAGGAATAATCATCAGGCAGGTCAGAACACCTGCGAATATCTGTAACCTTCTCCATGAATCCTTAGTGGGGAAAATTATCCCAGTCTGCTCTGCCTGCTCCAACAGCATCTTGCCATCCAGTTTGTCAGAATTCATATCCCATCCTCCTCCTGTAATTAGTTAATTCAGTAACTACAATACAGTTGATACAGGCGTCCCGCAAGCTCAGCTAATGGTGTAGTGGAAATTCTGGAAGATCAGTTAAAAAAAGCGGGTGAGTTTTGCGTAAGCGGTAAACTCCGGATCCTCTTCATCCTCGCTAACTTCACCAATAAGGAAATGGAACCAGCTTCCCGGGCGGTATTCCCAGCTGTAAAGCAGGTTTGCCCATATGTTTTCGCTTGTGTAAGAAGAAGACTCTGTTTCCCAGGTTCTCTCAAATCTGGACACTTGTCCGTTCAGTCTTATTCTCATCAAAGGTGTGATCATGTATGAAGCAGTAATGCCTAGCGACTTCCAGTCTGAATTTGTTTTCTCCCACAACTCTTCTGACCAGTTGTATCTGGTGGCTGCATCCTGAATTCTCAAGGATGGCCCCACATCAAAAGAAAGAACAGAGGTGGGCTTTATCTGAAGACCCAGAGAGAATCGTTTCATCTGTGAATCAAGGTATGTACTCCGATTTGCGCTTGCCCATCCTGCAAGTGGTTTTCTGTAATCTGTAGACAATGAAACCCCACCGGAGAATCCGCTGTTGTACCATCTTCCTGAAGGCCCCTCATAGGGATCAAACCAGCGATCATTGTAATCAGACCAGCAATTCAGATGATATCTGCTGATAGTAGAACTACCAGCCCATAAATTCACTCCACTGCCTGTATTTCTACCGGATGAATCCAAGCTGTACCTGGGGTTGATGCCAAACCACATGCCATCCAGAGTTCCAGAATCAAAATCAAGGGATACGCTTGAATAGGCTGAATACGAAGTCGTTCCGTTTCCCTGCACATAGCCCATAGAGGAAGGGTTGAACTCCTCACCAATTCTCTCCATACGAAAGTTCATATCAAAGTGTTCACGGAAGTAACCTGCGTCCACTCTGAATGCCAGGTTCTCCGAGTCCTCCTGGAATCTGTTCCAGGTAAGGCCAAGTTTGCCCTTAAACTCAAAGTATTCCTTCACAGTTAACATTCCACTGAAAGAACCCGACCGTCCGTAAGAGTAGTCTTCACCCTCCTGGCCGGGTATATCCACACTGGTTGCTGAGACCTTCATCCAATTCCCGGGGCTGAATTCCTCAAGCAGTGATCCAACACTGTAAGAAGTTGCGCTCTCTACAAGAGTAGTATCATCTTCCCATACTCTGCCGGTAACCACTTCAAGAAAACCGTACCTCAATTTACCTGAAGTTCCCGTGATCTTGGCACCGCCTAGAATAGGTATAAGCTCACCATTCCATGCAACTGAACCGATGTTGCGTGAGTAGAACATGTTGAAAGGCATATCAAATATCTCGGTACCCTCCATGAAGAAGGGTCTTTTCTCTCGGAGCCATGGTGCCCAGTGAGAGATGTTTCCCTGATCTGCGTCGGATTCGATCTGACCAAAATCGGGATTGACCGTAACATCCAGCACAGTCTGCATGGTAAGTGGAATTTTCAGATCCACGCCTGCAGTTCCCCAGGGGTGGCTGAACAGGCCGTCTCCTCCGCCAAACTGCAGTCTGCCTGCAACAAAAGGCCGAATCTCAATCCTGTGACTGGAGGGCAGACCACACAAACCTGTCAGGTCCCCAAAACAGGAGACATCTGTGCCACCCTGCTCCTTCATGCGAAACATGTATCCTGCTTCGTTTGTGGATGAAATAGTTCTGCCGAAGTTCATACCCCAGACCTGCTCTTCAGCTGGAGAGTATCTCAGAATGGAAAACGGCAAAGCCATCTCCACGGTCCAGCCGGAA
>JAGLQD010000370.1 GCA_023136985.1 Candidatus Sabulitectum sp.
GGATAACTCAAAGAGATCCCAGTATACAAAAGAACTGAATCTTAACAGAAATGCGAATGATACTCCCTGGAAAATAGCCCCGGGAATTTCAGCGGATAGATCCTTTTCCGTTCTTATTGAATTCAAAAGGCTTCCGCTGAAAGCAAGAATGGCAGTGATCGGATAGATAAGAAAGGGATTGTTCCAGGCTGCCAGACACACAATTACCGCAGATTCCACGCTAACGCTGTCGTTTCCGTCAGATGAAACAACAAAGATCCTGGATAAGAGAATTCCAGTTGAAGCCAGCAATAGAAGAACAAGAGATTCAGTTGAGAAAGACGAAGTATGTTGAACTGGAGGGAAAACAAAGAAGGCAGACATTAATACAAATGCTAGAACCAGATAGTTGGTGTTTGATCTCAATGTAGAAGCTCCCGTAGTGCGTCAACAACATTAGCATCAAAATATGTTCCTCTGTGTTTCATTATCTCCGCAAGTGCATTCTGATCTGATCTTCCAAGGTGATAAGCTCTGGGAGATGTTATGGCGTCGAAAACATCCGCTACTGCCACAATTCTCGCAAACAAAGATATTGAAGAGTTTGCTATGCCTTTGGGGTATCCGCTTCCATCTATGTGTTCATGATGTTGCAGAACAATTGAAGAGGCATTGCCGTACCTCTCAATTGCACCCAGCAGTTTGATTCCGGCTTCGGGATGGGTCTCAATTACAGTTCTTTCAGATTGCGTAAGCAGACCTTTCTTCATTACAAGATTCCCGGGAACAGCAAGTTTCCCGATATCGTGGAGCAACGCTCCGATCCTTAACTGCAATATCTCACTTCGGGAAAGACCAAGAACGCCAGCAAGTCTTGCTGCCATTCGAGAAACCCGAATTGAGTGATGATGCGTATCGGAGTCTTTCCTGTCCGCCAGCCTTACAAACATTGATGCTGCACCTAGAAATGCATTCTCAAGCCTTCTTTTGCTGAAGGAGGACCGCCACACATTCTCCAGAAGATCCAGTGTTTCCTTCAGGTCCGCCATGTTGATGGACCTCAGTTCAGTGGCTGCCTCCCCCCGGGCAATGAATGCAGACTTCTCTGTGGATACCACATGCCATTCTCCCTTTTTCTCCATCCGGTAGATCTGTGAAGGGGCTTCCGGAATAGTGATCGCAGCGGGTTTTCCCTGCATTGTCCAGACATGAAGGCCATCCATGAGAAAAAGCTGGAAACTGTTATCTTCGCTGTAGAGAGAACTTACCAGTTTATTCTGTAGAGACAGCGTCTTTATTCTGTCTGTATAGCGGTTCAGACGGCTTTTGGAACGAAATTCGTAAAACATGGTAATCAGGATCAAGGCAAGCACAACAGCACCGCCGATAAGACCGCTTTCCAGAAAAAAGAACCATATGATGTACGCGAAGATCCCATTGATAACCCAAGCCGCAATCATCATGGCAAGAGACTGAAATGAGATCCTCTGTATGGCTGCCAGCAGCAGAGACTGAACCAGAATTCCAGCCGGAATCAGAAGAAGGCAGTTCCATCCTGCTTCTGTACTTGAGGGAATAGTAATAGCAAAAAGAACTGCTACGGGGATATAGCTGAAGAAAAGGAACCTGATCCCGTCTGTTTCCCAGTTAAACCATAAACCCAGTGAAATGGAGGCAACAGAGGTGATGATACCGGAAATTGTACCACCGAAAATGAAAGATATCCAGCAGATCACAGGAAATATCGCAACTGGCCCGGCCTTCATTTCAATAACAAGAAAAGACGACAGCACAGCGGAAAAGCAGATAAGGGCGGAAACAGGTTTGTCAGGAGACATCACTGCAGCTGCAACTACAAGCAGCATACCTGATAAAAGCCAGGCAGGGGTCAATGAGCGCTTTTTTCTGTTTATGTGGAATCCTCCGCTGTTTGAAACAATAGGTGATGCAACCGTTTTTTCATTATAGTAAAAGAGGTTGTCGAGGCAAAGGTCAAAGGAATGGAGTTCATTTGAGAATTCTTTTTGTTCAGTCGCCAGTGGGAAGAAGAGAAGCACCCATATATCCCATTGGGCTTGCCTATCTGGCTGGTGCTCTTGGTGCTCACGATTGCATGGGGATAGATCTCAGTCTGGTTGATTCCCCTGGAGAAGTTCTTCGGAAAGAACTGAGCATCTGTGATCCGGATGTGGTGGCGGTTTCCGTCCGGAATATAGATGACAGCTCGTATCCGGTTACCCACTGGTATCTTGATTCCTTTGGAGAGATCATGGAAGTACTAAGCCAGTGGAAAGGAACTGTTATAGCCGGTGGTGCCGGTTTCTCAATTTATCCTGAGAGAATAATGAAACTATGGCCCAGGATAGATATTGCCATGGTTGGCGAGGGAGAGCTTGCTCTGCCTTTGCTTCTTGACCATCTTGGTGGAGCTCCCCACCCATTGTGGCTTCAGAACAGAGTCGCCAGGCCGCCAAGGCCCGCTCTTGAAAAGATACAGCTTCCCGATTACAGCATTTTTCCCGCCTCTGATTATCCCGGAAAAGGTTCTGTTGGTGTACAGACAAGAAGAGGATGCGTGTTTAACTGTGCGTACTGTACTTACAAATCGTTGAGTGGAAATGGCTTCAGATTGAGGCCAGTCGAGCATGTGGTACAGGATATTCTGGAAGTAGGAAAACAGGGCTTCAAGAGTTTTATGTTCGTTGACTCTGTGTTTGATTACCCAAGAGATTATTTTGATCATCTGGTAAGCGCCCTTTCAGATATTGAGGGTATTCCAGCATGGGGAGCATGGATGTCGGAATCTGTTCCTCCGTCAGGTCTGGAAGCCATGTACAAGGCTGGCTGCAGGTGGGTTGATTTCTCGCCGGATGTAATAACAGAAAAAGGGTGGAAGTTGATGGGGAAAGGCGGGTCGTTAAAAAAATTGTGGCCTGTTGTGAGAGAAGCTCGAAAGATCGGATTCACAGTCGGGATCAATTTTTTCAGTGCCTCTCCAGGAGAAAACTTCATAGCACTTGTTCAGAAATTTCTTTTTATGGCAAGGGCCAGATTGTTTCTCGGGTGGGGGAAGACATTTGTCAATATAGGTACTATCAGGCTTTACAGGGGCGCTCCTCTTTCAGAGAGTCTCTACCCCGGTGAAGAACTTTTCAAGCCTGTATTTTACAGGCCCCGCGGGCTTGCAGATCTTACAGTCAGGGTTTTCCAGGCCATTCGCAGAAGACGCCGCTGATGGTTGAGTTCCAGGCAGGTCTTCTTGGCTGGCCTGTGTCTCATTCTTTGTCTCCGTTGATCCATTCTATCTTTCTCCGATATTTCAGGATCGAAGGGACCTATGAGTTGTTCCCGGTGGAGCACGGTGAGCTGCCAGTGCTTCTTGCCCGGCTTGGAAGAAGAAGATTTACAGGTTTGAATGTTACTGTGCCGCACAAGATGTCTGCAATGATGATTTGTGATTCTCTTTCCGTGGAAGCTGAATCTGCCGGAGCTGTGAATACTCTGGTTTTTGAACCAGGGGATCTTAGAGGCTACAACACGGATATAGCTGGTTTTAAGATGATGATACGCGATCTGCCCCGGCCTTTTTATGTTCTTGGCACCGGCGGGGCGGCAGGGGCGATCTCTGCGGCTTTGAAAGTTTCAGATGTTGTTTTTATACCCAGGGGCGGTGGGATTTCCAAAGCGAACCGACCTGCAATGGCAACTGTTGTCAATGCGACTCCACTGGGGTGGGATGATGAGGATATTTTCCCCTTTCCCGTGCCATCAGGCTGGAGTTTTGCAGATTTGAATTATAATCCCCACTGGAGATGGCGTAACAGCCTTCAATCTCATGTTATCACTGGAGAGAAGATGCTTGTAGAGCAGGCTGCGGAATCATTCAGGTTGTGGACAGGTCATACTCCAGGTGAGAAATTGAAAAACAGAGTACTGGAAAGGATCAGGGAAAAGCTTAATGAAGACAAAAATAACCAGTGAATGGGTTGATGAAAAACTTAAGAATGGTTTTCTGCGGAATGATCTGAAGTTGATCCTTGCCAGCAGTGATGAAGAAGCGGAGATTCTTTACAGAGCAGCAAGAGAAGTAAGAGATCAGCAGTTCGGCAGGAAAGCGTTTATCAGAGCGGTTGTTGAATTTGCAAATTCATGCAGATGCAGCTGCTTGTACTGCGGTATGCGATTGAATAATCCTGACGGCATGAATTTTTCACTGGATCATGCAGAGCTTCTCGCAATTGCCCGCACGGCGTATGAGAATGGGATCAGAACTTTCTTTCTTCAGGCTGCGGAAAGCGAATCTTACGGTGCAATCTGGCTAAGGGATGTAATAGCAGACATAAAGGAACTGGGAATGGGAGTTCTTCTCTGCGTTGGAGTTCATCAGGAAAGTGATCTGGATCTCTGGCGTGACGCAGGTGCCTACAAGTTCATACTTAAACATGAAACCGCAGATAAAGAGCTTTTTCAAAGAATGAAGCCGGGTTTTACCCTGGAAGACAGAATTGAGTGGCTCAAAATACTTAGAAGGCATGATTATCACATTGGTTCAGGCCCTCTGCTTGGTTTGCCCGGGCAGACAGTGGACTCTCTTGTTGACGATCTCTTCTTACTGCGGGATCTTCATGTGGAAATGTCCAGTGTTTCGGTCTTTCTGCCTGCAGCTGGAACTCCTCTCGAAAATGAGCCTACTGGAGACCCGGAACTGGGGCTGAGGTTTATCGCAGCAATGAGACTTTTTCTTAAGGATACTCTTATTCCAGCAACCAGTACATTTGAAAGATTGCTTGAGAACGGCCAGTATCGCTGCTTTCAGGCTGGTGCCAATGTTATTACAGTGAACATGACTCCCCAGAAGCTCAGAGATGACTACACTATCTATTCTGATAGATTTTATGTGGGGCTGGAGCATGCCAGGAAGACTATCAGAAAAGCCGGTCTTGTGGAGACAACAGAGGGAGAGCTGCTTTCCTGATAATTTCTGAAACCTGTTGAGGAGTTCTGTTCCCGGTGCTCACTTGATTCCCCAGAGACAGATAGTGGCCTTCACGGTTCTTGAGGAGTGTCCTCAGCCCGGAAGGGTCAACCGCAAGTGGCCTCTGTCCGCTGTTTCTATCCACCAGAGTTTCCGGGGATGCAGACAAGGTGAAAAGGATTGTTTTCCTTTCAATTCTTGTGCGACTCTCCAGGTCCAGAAGCGCGCCGCCTCCAAGGGCAATAACAGTTCTGGGGACACTGCCGGTGACTGCCTGCAGCAGAATTTTCTTTTCCACAGCCCTGAAAGCCTCTTCGCCCTTATTGTTGAATATCCATTCGATGGTGTGTTCTGTCTCAGCTTCTATCCGGCAGTCAATATCAATGAAATCAGCCTGAAGTGAAACCGAAAGAATTCGGCCTACGGTTGATTTTCCGGAACAGGGGGGACCGGCCAGAGCTATTATGTTCTTAGTCATAGCTCAATTATACTGTTCCTCCTTGACGAAGGGGAGATTGCCTGCTATTCAACGATACATCAGGTGGCAAGATAAGAGACTTGGAGGAGGATAATGACCAGGGAAGAACTGGCGAGAGAAACTGCAGTGAGAACCGGTCTGACCATGAGAGAAGTTCAGATCGTGCTGGTGACATTTCTTGATGTTATCAGGGAGACGCTGTGCAGAGGAGAATCGGTATTTCTCCGGGGGTTCGGCAGTTTCAGC
>JAGLQD010000371.1 GCA_023136985.1 Candidatus Sabulitectum sp.
CACAGCAATTCTGCCTTTGTAAAACTCGGTAAATCCACCAACTCCCTCGCCCATGTCACCGGGCAGAAGAGTTGTCTGCCTGAATCTGGCAGGGGAACGGTACACGATAACTGAAATGGGATTGGATGGCAGATAATCAAATGCATCTCCCAGAAGACGAATTTCCCTTTCTGCAATTACAACAGTACTCTCAGCTACACTCTCAGTACCGGTTTCATAATAAACATCAAAATGTGTAGAGTGAATTACCCACCAGTCATCGTCGGTTCCAGTTATCTTGGTTCTGCCGTATTCGGTTGCAAAAACAGATACAGCAAGCAGTAATGGAAGCATAATAAAAAACTTCAAGTTTCTCCCTTCAAGATAAACCACCCCGCAATCTATGTATTATAGCAATGTAAGCCGGGAATGTGCCCGTTCCTTCTTCCTTTGCATATTACACCCATGAAGAAAACAAAAAATTTGCTGATGCTGCTGATTCTCTCTCTGGCTTGTGGAGAGAAATCCACAACAGAGCTCACGCCGATACAGATGAATACAATAACAACAGGCGCAGGCATGCTTGCCCGCAACCTGGCATATCTGCCCGCTGACTCCAGCTGGTCAGAAGCCCCGGACGAGGCATTTATTCAAGAGCTTGAACTGATGTCAGTTAATCACACCGAAGTATGGCCCGCATTCTTCAGGGCAGCAGCAGACACTGCCATGAAACTGGATCAGATTGAATTACAGGCTCAGCAGGAAGCCATTCAAGCGGAAATGCTCTAATCTTTATTGCTGATTGAATAACACCCGTTTTTATTCTATCCAATCAATCTACCAATCACAATTCTTAATGAACCAAAGGAAGATCGTCTGTTTGCACACTACTTTCCAGCCACCTTGCCCGATCTGCAGGGGTGTTTAAATTGATGGTGATTTCATTCGATACGATCTAAAATCCGCCTCTTTGCTAGTTCTGAAAGTGTCACTCAACTGAATATTTGCTCAGTAGGAAGGAGGTGTGCCTTCAGAAACCTGAGGGAACAAATGCTGGTTTTTCTGATATCTCTCAATGCTTTCCTGTACAGCTCTTTTTACAAACTCGTTAAGAGAAACATCATCAACTTGAGCCATGGTAGCAGCGGATTTATGTAGTTCAGCTCCTATACGAACATTAAAACTACCGGAATATGGCTTGTCGGGATTCCTGCCAAGCTCCTCGCATGTTCCAAGATAGTCATCAACTGCTCTCTCGAACTCCAGCCTGAGCTCTTCAGGTTCATTGGCCTCATAAGTAACAAGATCGTTTATCAACTGAATTTTTCCGTGAAGACAATTATCTTCAAAAGACATTTCCGCCGAACCTGTGTATCCTCTGTAAACCATACAAACGGATTTACTCATCAATCAAGCCATTCTCTTTTAAATGCTTAACTACATTCTTCACACAATACTGCTTAAGCTCTTTACCCGGATGCGGTTCATGCAACATCAAAACTATACCGCTCTTCTTGCTAAAGAAGCGTCGCCTTGATCCCTGTTTGCTCATAACTGTGTAGCCAAAACCAGCCATCAGTGTAACCAATTCCTTCCTGGAGTTGGCTTCAACAGAAGTTTCTTAAGAAGATGCTCTGACCTGCTCATAGTTATACAATAAACTCATTTCATTTGCAACTATTATTTAGTTGCAGATCCACAAAGCTCACAATTGATCCGGATCACCCCTTGTGGGCACACAGCATAGATTCGGGTAAAATCCAAGTATCCTTCAACAACTGGTAAGTAATTCAGTAGATCATTTCAAACTTGTAGACAATACCATCATCGTGAGAGGCTGTGTAGAAATATGTACCGTCAACGACCTTGATGAACATGTTTCTGGTTTCCGAGGGCACCTGTGAATAGAAATAGCCCAGAAGCTCTCCCGAATTCTTGTTGAACACATCCACCCTGTACCCTCTTTCCGTGCTGACGCCCGGGACGCTCTCAGTACTGGCTCTGTTGCTTTCCCCGCCTTCCTGAGCCCACAACACATAGATCCTGTTCTGATCCACACACAAATCCCAGACAACAGGTGTCACTGTACGCATGCCATATGGAGGCTTGGGCTCCCAGCTGGCTTCAAATGGTGTTTCTCCTTCAACGGAATACACAAGAACACCGGTGGAATCGTACTTGAATATTTTGTAGTCCATAATGCTTGTGTAGTACACATACCCGTCTTCATCTACATCAATAACGCAAGACATTACAGATGATTTCTGCCAGAGTGGAATGTTCTCCAGATCAACATCGACACTTCCGAACTCGTTGACAGTATTTCCATCACCGTCAATTTCCATAATGCAATGGTAATTCCGTGAGCCGATCATGGCTCCTGCGTTGATGTAGATTCTGCTGGAGTCAAATACTGCAATATCGAATACAAGCTCTGCACGAGGTGTTATTCTCTTCAAGTATGTTCCGTCACTGGCAAACACTTCGATCCAGCACGGCCTGTTTATGGTGTAGATGTTATTATCTGCATCTATATCGCAGTTGTAGAAAAGGAAGCTGAACTCACCGGGTGCCTCTCCAGGTCCGCCGAACTCGAACAGATACTCTCCGTTCCGGTTATACGCAGCGATCTTCATACAGATTGGATCAAATATGAATATCCGGCCTTCGCTGTCTATCACAATGTTTGCCGGGGTGAAGTAATGCTCGATATCCAGACCGCCGTCAATTGCCATTATCCTGTTGAGAGTAATGATTTCATTGACGGGTTCCCTGTTACCGCAGGCCATTACACTAACCAGAAGGATTGCTGCCATTGTCAGGGTTTTCAACAGCGGGATGGCGGTTTTCATTCTGAAGCACAGCTTTTCTATGTACTTACCGAACCCGTGTCACCACTCTTGCAATATCCTTGAAGATAACTGTGGCGAAAAGAAGCAGCAGAAGCATAATGCCTATGTGTTGAGCAACCTGTATTACTTTGGGTGAGGCCGGTTTTCCACGGATGCCCTCATAGAGAATAAAGAGGAATTGTCCGCCGTCCAGAATGGGGAGAGGAAGCAGATTGAAACCCATGATCGCAAGAGAAAAGTAAGCAATGGTCTCAAGGAATCTTGAGAGACCGAATGCAGCCTGCTGTCCAAGGGTCTCCGCTACGAACACCGGACCGCCTGACATTTTGATAAGATCTGCAGGTTTAGCTATCATCTGGATAAGACTTGTAAAGAAGGTTCCTGCGCCATCAAGAGCCGCCTGAATACTCACAGTGAATGCCCTGCCAATTGGAAGCTTTATTGTTCTTGTTTCACTAAGTGCAGTGACCCCCACAATGCTTCTTCCTTCATAGTTCATGGGCTCAACCCAGGCGGTATCCAGTGAACCATTCCTCATATAGACAAGTTCAAGGAATTGACCTTCAAACTGGGATACTTCCCTCTGAAGATCGGAGAAATCAATAACAGGAACTGTGTTAACCGCAACGATGCTGTCGCCGGATCTGATTCCTGCTTCATAGGCAGGCATTCCAACGGAAGACTCTACAATGGTGGGCAGCAGTGGTACAAAACCTGGAATACTGTCCG
>JAGLQD010000372.1 GCA_023136985.1 Candidatus Sabulitectum sp.
CTGGATACGATATGTGGAGATAAGCCAACTCTTATTATGCTGGATGAGCTTGCCAGGCATCTTCGGCAGGGTCTTGCTGTGCCAACAGCCAACGGTAAATCAAATCTTGCAGATCAGACTGTTTCTTTCCTTATGGCTCTAATTGATTTTGCTGTATCCAAACCGAATGTATCTGTTGTCTTAACCCTCGCAGACAGCAAAGATGCCTTCTCTACTGAAACTGAGGACATTCATCAGGTATTCATTGAGTCACAAAGAGTTTCTGCAAGACAGGAGTTTGTGTTAACACCAACTGGTGAAAGTGAAATTTCAAAGATCGTAACGCATCGTCTTTTCAAATCTATCGACTCTGCTTCAGCCGCTGAGGTTGCCAGTGAGTACAGTAACATGTTCACAGATTTAGAAAGGAAGGGTATTGATCTCCCCGCAAAAGCTCAGCGAGCAGAGTACAGATCTGAGATAATCGATAATTATCCATTTCATCCTGAACTGTTACTTACCCTCAACAGAAAAACTTCCACAATACCCAATTTCCAAAAGACCCGTGGTGTTTTGCGCCTTCTCGCTAGAACTGTAAGAGATCTATGGAATAGGAAACCACAGAATACATGGCTTGTTCATCTTCATGATGTAAATTTAGCAGTACCTCACATTAAGGAAGATCTTACAAGCAGGTTGAACAAATCAGTTTTCAAGTCTGTAATTGATTCAGATATAGTCAGTACTCTTACCGGTAGTAAGGCTCACAGTACTCTTATAGATGAAAGTCTCTGGCTTGGGTCTGGTAAGCCTGCCTATGCTTGCAGGATAGCAACCAGTGTTCTTATTAACAGTCTCACAATTGATGCTTCAAGTGGAATAGAGCAGGAAGAATTACTTCTTACTACCCTAACTCCCGGTGATGATCCAGAGCATATCCGCAGAACCCTTGGTGTGATGATGGCTGAGGAAAGAATTGAAGCTGCGATGGCATGCTGGTATTTGCATTTCAATGGACAAAAGTACAGGTTCAAAACTGAACCCAGTCTTGAAATGATGGTTCAGCAGGAACTCTCCGGAATTGGAAGGACAATCTCCAAGAACGCAGTAGACGAAAGAATACGCTCTATATGGCAGAGCAGACATATGCAAACTGTCTACAGACCGGAAGAAGCTGCTGACCTTCCTGATGATTCAGGTAAGCCAAAGTTGGCAATCATCCATTACGATTCTGCTTCAACAACATCGGATTCAAATGAAGTATCTGATTTAGTCAGCAAGCTCTTTACCTATTCAGGAGTAAGTCAAAGTTACAGAACTTACAAAAACAATGTTCTATTTCTAGTTGCAGACTCGTCAAAGATTACTCGTATGGTTGATGTAATGCGCAGGCATCTTGCACTGGAAAGACTGATAGGCAATTCTGATCTTCAATCAGATCTAAATGAAGAACAGCGTAGGCGTCTTCAGTCAATGAGAGATGCTTCTGATTTAAATGTGCGAATTTCAATAACATCCACATACAAGTTCCTTTACTATCCCAGCGACCAGAGCAGGGGCGGATCTGGTTTAAAGAGATTTGAGCTTCAGCCACAGGATCAGGGCAAGGTTAACAGAGATCAGTCAGTAGTGATTCTGGAAGTTCTTAAACAGCTTGATGAAGTTATTACTGCCGATTCACTAACAATAGCTCCCGCTTATGTGAAAGCGAAAGCCTGGATTTCCAACCGTGATGTTATGAGTACTCAAGACCTTCACAGGGAATTCAGTAAGCGACCAGCTCTTAAAATACTTCTGGATGTTGATCAACTGAAGAAAACGGTTCTACTGGGAATAAAGAATAATACTTGGATATATTATGACGCTGAAACGGAAAAGGCTTACGGTAAAGAGAGCCCTGAAGCTTTTGTAAAATTCACCGAGAACGATTTCCTCTACACAGAGGACAAAGCGAAAGAAGTCGGTATATGGCCTCCCAAGCAACCAGCACCACAGCCTCAGAATGAAATCTGCCCTCTTTGCAACAACTCCCCGTGCACATGCGTATCCCCGGGATTTGAAACACCAACGAAAAAGTCAGACCCGGACAGCTTTTCAGAGGTTGCTTCTCCCGCAAAAGCGATTCAGGCCATCATTGATGGCTGTCTTGATGCTGGCGTAAAGGAAGTATCATGGATGTCTATTACTGTAGACGATCATGCACATAACCCAGCCAAAGATATGAAAGCTCTTGGTCTTGCACTCCCGCAATTACCTCCAGGCAAATACATAGTCAATTTGCAGCTGAACATAAAGTACGAGAACAATGAGAACTTCAACGTCTCTTTCAACGGCACAGTGGAAAGATATCGTAAGATCAGACAGTCTATAGAAAATATGACAACTGATGCTTCAGATCTAAGCAATTCATCCATGAGAATCACCGGCCACTACGATAACAAAGTTAATGTTCAGCAAGCCTTACAATCGGTAAGAGAGATTCTTACTTCAATGGGAGTAGGCACCATACTTGTGGAAGCAGGTAAGTAGTGGAACGCATCTACAGCCTGAAAGTAATAAAGAGGCCAGAAGCCTATGGCCTTGAACTTTTTGAGGAAACTACCAAGAGAAGAGTAGAACGAATCTGGGGCAACTCAATGATGTCTATCATGGATCACATTCTAGAAGCTATCAAGAAATCTGGCTACGCTCCATCTTCACTCACAAAAAGAAGAAGAAAGCCATTCAATCTGAAAGAGGAAGAAGCTGTAAGAATTGGACTTCTCTTTAAGGCTGTAAAGCCGTTACGCAAATACACCAGAATAGATAAGATTTCGTCTGCTGTGAAGAGGATGGAAAGAGAAGAAGTCTATTATTGGTTCAGCAAATGCACTTCGAGAACGGATTCGCAAAGAAATTGTAAGGCGTTTCGTATAATGGAAGCTGAAGAATAGTTATTTTAATATCGGTAACTCCACGGAACTTGACATAACTAAAAGAATGCATTATATTACACCTAGTGATTGGCAGCCATGTCCTGCCACCCCCAAAGTTCTTCTGGGTATCTTCCGTACAAAAGGCAACAATCAAGAATGTGTTTGTGGAAAAGTAGGCGAAACTGATTCGCCTACTTTTCAATGGTGTTTCAGTGCGTAGTTTGTATTAACAGATAGAGGGGAGGTGCGAGTGAGAACATTGGCTGGTTACATGATTCCGAATGGGAGTGTTTAATGGGTACGAGGAAATTAATGAGAGGCAAAACCTATGAGATGTTAAATACCGCAAAGGTATGAGAGGAAATCTATTGATTACAATAGCAGAAGGAGTCTTTATTGCATTATTCGTTTGTGTATGTTTGTTTTCGGAAAATTCTGATTTTGTAGAATTGCTGAGATTCTATTTTCAGTTAAGAAGCGTTTTGGATCCTGCTTTTGTTTTACTTGGTTTTATCTTGTTAACCCAGCGACCCAA
>JAGLQD010000373.1 GCA_023136985.1 Candidatus Sabulitectum sp.
CCTGGAGGAAAGACGGATTCAATATCCTGATGGTACAATTGTTGAAGAGAGAAAATTTAGTGCTAGCAATGACATTGCGAGTTGACACAGAATTTGTCTTCTCAAAGATGAATTGACATTGAAGTTGAACTGATGCAGAGTGTCCGTTGAGGAAATCGACGGACACAACTGTATTTATTTTGGAGTGATTATGAAAAAGAGGGAATTGCTGATTGAAAAGTGGCTTCCAATTGATATCGCTAGTGCAGAGAGTATGCGAGAAAGAGGAGCTTCCAGTGCGCTCCCTCCATTGTATTTTCTTCACGTATGGTGGGCAAGGCGTCCTTTAACTACTTCTCGTATTGCTATTCTTGCAAGTTTGCTTCCTGCTTGGAGTTCCGATTGGCCAGAATCACTGAAAAGTAAATATCCAAATGAAGAGACCTACAATGAGTGGTTTCTAAAAGCTTGCGGGATTTTTGGTAATCCTGTTGCTGCTAGAGAGAAGCTGAAATCAGCTAGAGAACGAGGAGAATTCATTTCAAATCCATATGATTCTCTCAGGGCTTTTACCATAAATCCTGAAAAGTCGATTCTTAATGAAGTGCAAGAATTGATTCAATTGACTTGGGATAAGAATTCACCTTGTGTTGCTGATTTCTTTGCTGGTGGTGGGTCAATTCCTTTTGAAGCTTTAAGATACGACTTCAAAACTATTGCAAATGAGCTAAATCCTGTCGCTTCAGTTATTCTTAAAGCCACCTTAGACTATCCTTTCAGGTATGGCGATAATCTCGTATCGGACTTGAAGAAGTATGGAAATGAGCTCTGTTCTATAGTACAGAGCAAATTGAAACCATTCTTTATAGATGAAACAATAAATATCCACGATGCAATTGGCTCAGCCTATATCTGGGCAAGAACGGTTGCCTGCCCATATACAGGTAAACCAATTCCATTAAGCCCAAATTGGTGGCTTTCAAAAGGAGTAAAGCCAGTCGCTGTTCAACCTGTGTTCGATCCTAATTCAGATAAAGCAACCTTCAAGATTGTGCGTGGAAAAGAGGAATGCGCTGCTCTAAAACCAGATGAGGGGACAGTAAGCAGAGGGAACGCAATATCACCTTGGGCTAACAATCAACCTGTTGATGGCAGTTACATCAAAGAAGAAGCTCAAGCTGGAAGAATGGGACAGCAGTTGTATGCAATTGCTGTGAAGAAAAACAGAGGAACTGAATACAGAGCACCTACACAAGCAGATTTAGATGCTGTAGAACTTGCTGAAGCTGAGCTTGAGAGAAAAACACCTGAGTGGCGGGTGAATGGAATAATTCCAGATGATGTGATTCCCTGTGGTAATAAAACCAGTGAACCCCAGAGATATGGTATGTATAAGTGGTCAGACATGTTCTCCTCTCGCCAATTGCTTTCCATCTGTACATACCTTGAGGAACTCCTTGAAGTGAAAGAGAAACTATTCAGAGAACTATCATCTAAAAAAGCAAAGTCTCTATCCAGCTATTTTGCCTTGGTTATTTCTAAAGCAATAAATTACAACGCTATGCTTGCTAGCTGGGATGTTAGCCGAATTAAGGTAAGGGGAGTTTTCGATCGTCACGATTTCAGCTTCAAATGGACTTTTGGTGAGTTTGATGCTGCAGCGAATTTATTTCCGTGGAGTATGAGTCAGGTAATTGATGCTTACTCAGGTATTGCAAAACTAGCTTCTAGCGCTTCCGAAACCTTTTTTGATGAGGCAACAAATTCAATGCCCGTTCAATTTATAAAGGGTTCAGCTACCAGCGTTCCTGAAATTGCAACAGGTTCTGTTGAAGCTGTAGTAGTTGATCCTCCTTACTACGACAATGTAATGTATTCAGAATGCTCTGATTTCTTCTATGTATGGATGAAAAGATCACTCGGCGATATCTATCCCGAATGGTTCAACGACCAGCTAACAAATAAAGACGATGAAGCTGTTGCTAATGTTGCACGTTTTTGTGATATGGGCAAAAACAAGAAAGCTCTTGCTTTAGCTGACTATGAGAGGAAAATGGCAGCCAGCTTTAAAGAAATGCACAGAGTGCTTAGGGACGATGGAGTACTTACTGTGATGTTTACTCATAAGAAAGTTGAGGCTTGGGATACCCTGGCCACATCTCTGTTGAATGCTGGTTTCGAAATTAAGTCATCCTGGCCGGTTCATACTGAAAGTGAGCATTCTCTGCACCAGGCAAAAAAGAATGCAGCTAAGAGTACAATCTTGCTTACTTGCAGAAAGCGAGAACCATCAAATGATACTGTTTGGTGGGATGACATCAAAGGTGAAATCCAAGAAACTGCAAGA
>JAGLQD010000374.1 GCA_023136985.1 Candidatus Sabulitectum sp.
CATCGTGGTAAAACCGGAAATGTCTATAAATACTGTTGTCGCCTCTATCTGACCCTTGCGGATTCTGTTGACAACCATATCATGAATAAAGCGTGGAATAACATCCAGCAAAAAGAACCCCCATAAAGGAGAAACAAACACTTACCACTTTAGAAAATGTAATATATCATCCTCTGGAAGGAAATAGCCCAAAATTATAGATTATGCGTGAAAGCACTGTGTGCTTAGATGGATTGGGACTGCCCCCACTTTTAATGTAGAGCCTTATTTACTGAGAATAGGTTCGAGTGTATTATCTGTGGCACGCGGAACTTCGATCACTCAGGAAAAGGAAGACCATATAATCGTTTAGTTTCTATGTCTGATTTGCTTCATTGCCTTGTCCCTTGACACGCCCCCCCCATGCTCTTTCATATTAGCTAGTAAACTTTCCATTATACTCTCTGGAGAAAGAAACGGAGATACTAATGAGGTCAGGAATAGCTATAGGGTCTCTTCTGTTCACCAGCCTTGTTTTTCTATCAACTCTTTCCTACTCTGACAGCCCACCTGCCAACACAATCCCGATCATCTCAATGAAAACCGGGCAGGGTGATACATCCTGGGACATTACTCTTGATGTTATCTGCGAGCTGCTGTGGAACAATTTTGATGGTATCTGGGTCGAGGGATGGTTGTCCTTGTATCAGGGCACACCAGCAGAACTCTGTGACAGCACTGGAGCAGTTATGGTGCTTGCTCCGTCAGAGCTTCAGCGATACAACAACTGCTCTCAAAATCGCTGGGCCAGATACTCTGTAGCCTCTTTACAGGCAGACAACGCATTCATACATCCTGATTCCTTTTTCACTTCAATCGACAGCACTAATTACGCTACACAAATTATCAGTTCTCTCAACGCCAGTTGTGATGACCTTGCAGACTATGAATCGAATTACGACTGCATCTGGTACTATGATATCTTTAACGAGGGACCCGCCTGGCAGTTAAACAGAATGAATGATGACAGCTTAGTTTACGATGACTACTTTCCAAACATGTACACCCAGGACACATTGCTAAACCAGATTGACTCTACAGGAGTATTCTCCTGGATCAAGTGGAAATCTGATTCCATGTATACTGGTGATTTCCCTTCAGTCTCCGTTTGCTTCAGTTCCATCCATCATATTGACACCCTTGAATGGGGTGGTTGTGTTCCGGGAGTTATTGGTGGAACTCTTAACCAGCAGGCAAATTCAGTCAGAGCATATTTCAACACAAAGTATCTTCAGTATGCTTCTGCTGGACCATACGATATCTATGACAACTTCCCTGAGAGAATTGATATGAACGCATACCCGGTAAGATTGGCTGGTTACACTTGGCAGACAACACCTCCTGATACAATCACCGTCCTTGGCAGAGCAACTGATCTCTGGATGCTTGAACACTACGAAGAGATATTGGATTCAACCTTTAATGCTGCAAGTAGCGGGCCCTTCCCGATCAACTACCATGCACAGGGGTTCGGGAGGACTGGGGGAAGCGCAATTTGGAAAATAAATGGGGATCCTCCAGACACGACCATTTGCTATTCCGCCTACAGCTACCGCATCCCCTCCCCAGCAGAGTTCAGAATGCTGTGCAATATCGGGTTACTCCGAGGAGCAAAGGGCGTATTTCCATACAGCATAAGAAGCTATACAGGATGGCATGAGGGTAAACTAGTTGCCCACGACACCGGTCTACTGGATGAGAACCTGATTCCTTTTGATGCTCCATATAAAGACTGGGTATACAGAGAGCGCCCAACAGGTGATTACTACTACGCACCCCCCGATTCTCTGCCCCCCTGGACAGCAGCGGACGGCAGTCAGTTCGATCCGCTGTATTCGCTTCCGTCAAGACCAATTCTTGTCCCGAATGATCCGAAGAATCATGAATATTATCTGGAATGGAAGTTCGCAGCATACGCAAGGCTCTGGAACAGTGTTAGAAGAACCTTTGGACAGATAGCTCAGATTGCCCCTGAACTCTCCGGTCTATGGTGGTGGTTCGGCTATGAAGATGAAGCTTCTATTGACTTTGATGGGCAGTCAATTTCTTTGTATTTTGCAGACCCGCAAATCAGAGTGTTCACAGATAGCACTGAAACTGATTGTTACCTTTTCTATGTGAACCGGTTCTGCAGGGCAAATAGCATTCCCTTTGAGATTGTTGTTTCTTCCGATGATTTTCCAGGAAACCCTCCGTTCACTGAATTTGCTTTGGATCACAGCAGAAGATTCCTGATTGAAGGCTCATTCTCCAGGCCCTCAACCTACACCTTCCTTGACACACTTGATGCGGGTGAAGCAAGACTCCTTCAGATGATTGATCCTAATAGTCTTCCAGCAGATGTTCGTATTACAGATCCTGATGTAGGTGTCATCCTGCCAGCAAAAGGAGACACACTTACAGACTACAGAAGTGTACCGGGAGAACAGATTGATGTTCTAGCAATGTTCTACAACATGGGAACAGAGTCGAAGGACAGTGTGAGGGTTGTCCTGTACAATGAGACAACTCAAGAAGTACTTGATAGAAGCTATGTTAGTTTTGATGGGCTTTCAACTGCGTCCTGCTGGACCACTGACAGGGATGGTGCCATCCTCAGCTGGACACCAAATTCAACTTATCTTGGTGCCAATGTGCTGAGCGTATCTGCAGAAACCTGGCATGAAGAACCTGATTCAACTGATAACAGTGCAACCATTGTTTACATTGTTGATCCAAGAGACTATGCCACAGAGATTCTTGATGATCCCTGGGATATGACCGAAGCAACCAGTAGTATTCCAGCTTGGTATACTAATGACATTGATACTTTAACTGGTTACTGGAACAGTTCAGCATATACAGATTCCATCACTGGAATGTTTGAGGGACAGCTGACAGATCCATCTGCATCAAACAAGCTGGTTCTAAACACAGGTTCTGGTGTTGGAGACTACATTGATGCTGACACTTACTTTAATTTGGCTCTTGCAGGCAGGTCGAAAGCAACTGTAGATATTGAACTTCACTGGATTGACGACGATGACAACTATCAACATACTGATATAGGAGAAGACTTTACAGCAGTGGCCAGAGACATTGGTCCCATAGACATTTCCGCACTGAATCAGGGCTGGAGCGGTGATATTAAGAAGGTCTGGTTCGAGTTCGCCGGGGGGGAATGTTGCCTCAAGTGTGCGCATTGGTTGGGTTAAGCTGACTGAATAGGAGGTAATGCAGATGAGATATCCTCCAGTAATACTCGCAATGCTGGTAGTGCTCCTTATCACTTCAGTCTCTCAGGCAATGGATCCTCCTGTCATGATGTGGGAGAAGTGGTACTATACAAGTTATGATGGTGCAAAATTCTTCGATATTGAGCTCACAAGTTCTGGTAATCTTTTCATTACTGGTAGTGTCTATGACTATACAGCTCCGCTTCTAGATGGATACTCAGCTTTTTTAATGAATCAGAATGGTGAAGTTCTCTGGGAAGTTCACCACCCATGGTACACCGGCAGAGGCTTGGATGGTGCAGTTCTTCCCGACGGTTCTTTTGTTATAACAGGCAGAAGTGTAGAGACACCCAGTGACACATATGCTCTTTTTATCATGAAGATTTCCCAGGAAGGTTCAATAGAATGGACCAAGGTGTATGACTATCCAGACACAAAAGAAGAGGGTTATGGCATTACTTGCCTGCCTGACGGCGGGTTCGCTGTCTGCGGAAAGGTACATGGCACCGGCACAATTAACGCAGGTCAAGCTTGGTTATTAAGAACCGATGCATATGGTGATACCCTGTGGAGCAGAGAATGGGGTTCAACTGTTGCAAATTCCCCAGACTGGGGCAAGTCCGTCCTTTTTATAGATGGTAAGTTATGCGTTCTGGCGCACGGATTAACTGAATCCCTACCAACATACGGAACTCACCTTCTCTTCTACGATCTGGATGGCAACTACTTGTATGGATCTGATTATCCGAATTTGTATTGGTACGGACCAGGTGACTTATGCGAAGCTTCCGATGGAGGAGTTACCTTTGTAACCAACACCCTGCCTGTTATCTGGCACACAGATCAATTCGGAGAAACCCTCTGGTGGCATAACATTCCTGAACCATTTGGTTCAGGTACTAATCATGAGGGCTTCTGCATCAGACGGACGATGGACAGCGGATTTGTCTTCTCTGGATGGGGAGGCGAAACTCCTGAGTGGGATGAAAGATCCAGTACTGAATTATGTAACACTGAAAACAATCGCACATATGACACACAGGACGGCTGGCTGGCAAGATATGATTCAGACGGTGAACTGCTTTGGACTTTCCAGAATTGTCCAGGTAACAGCAATCACTTCTACTCGGTAGTTCAGCTTCCCCAGGGAGGGTACATTGCAGGAGGAACCTATGCCGGTAATGGTGCATATTTAGTTCGATATGCTCCAGAAACTGGTATTGAGAAAACTGAACCTGCACCTGACTGTGAGATGAGCATCTCTCCCAATCCATTCAATTCAACGCTGTCTGTGAGTTTTACTCTGCAGGAGTCAATGGAAGTTTCACTAACTGTTTATGATCTCAGCGGAAGATTGATTGATACAGTAACAACTGGGTTTTTCCCTGCCGGTAACAGTACAGCAAACTGGACTGTTCAAGAAGGACTCTCCAGCGGATGCTATTTAGTAAGACTTGAATTGCCAAATAGAAATGTTATTAAGAACTGTATACTGTTGAAATAGACTGATTGTAGAGCCAGCCTAGAGCCCTGATTCCTGGCGCCCCTGACACGATTCGAACGTGTGGCCATGCGGTTTAGGTAACCGAAGGTCCGCACGAAGTGCGCAACCGCCGCTCTGCGGTTTCCGTCTTAACTATCATTCATTCTTTGTTTTGAGATGATTCCTGGCGCCCCTGACACGATTCGAACGTGTGGCCATGCGGTTTAGGTAACCGAAGGTCCGCGCGAAGCGCGCAACCGCCGCTCTGCGGTTTCCGTCTTAATCATCATTCATGCTTTGTTTTGAGATATTCCTGGCGCCCCTGACACGATTCGAACGTGTGGCCTACGGTTTAGGAAACCGCCGCTCTATCCTACTGAGCTACAGGGGTAAAGGGCGAGACCCCCTTTTATCCAAAAAGTTTATGCCACTCTTTAACTATATCACCGTAATCTGTCTTTTTATCACAGTAATCGAACGATGAAAATCTTTTCATCGTTATTATATTGAATTTTGTGCCTTAGTCAATATTGCTGCAGATGGAAAGCGGAAAATTGGTGAAACGGAGTAGAGCAGCGTCAAAAACATGTTACGTATTGAGAGCAGTAATTTGTCTGCTGGGTTAGAAGCAGTGCGGTCCTTTTCTTGTTAACAACTATTGCATGTATTGCTATACTTCATGTCCCATGGTGAAGATTGCTGTTGGATCGATAAATACACTCCAGGACTTAACAAATTCCTTGCCTGCATCAGTCCCGAGAAAACTCACCATCGCATCTAAAT
>JAGLQD010000375.1 GCA_023136985.1 Candidatus Sabulitectum sp.
CAGAGCGACAAGCTTCCATGGGAGTTTCTCAATATGGGCTTTGGTTACACAAGACTGGCCCGTGAGTATCAGATGGCTCTTGCTGCCGAAGAGGAACGCTCTTCAGAGGAAGAATCGGATCAGGAAGTATCAAGAAGTATTAAGAAGAAATGAAATAAGAAGTAATGGAATAGAAAAAGGGGAAGCATTGCTTCCCCTTTTGTCATAACAAAATAATCTAACCTTTTATTACCCGACCGCTTTTGATACAGGTTGTGCAGGCCTTGATCTTTTTGCGTCTTCCGTCAATTATGGCGCGGACGCTCTGCAGATTCGGCTTGAACACATGTTTTGTACGCTTTACAGAGTGACTGACTCTGTTGCCAACGGATGGCTTCTTACCGCATATATCGCACTTCCAGGACATTATTGTCTCCCTTGCTGTTTCCATTATGAGTGCAACATATAGCACATTCCCAGCATAAAATCAAGCGGGAACCACACACGAGGGCTTTTTGTATATATTGCAAAGTAAAAATTCGTGGGGGCGACTGGTCTCGACGGGTGCGGAAGTGATTCCGTAGGAGCATGCCGAGGTTCCATCGGCCTCGTAAAAAAGGTGGAAAAAGAAATAATTGCCGCATAATTAGCGACAGCTGCCCGAAATAGGGCAGCCGTTCCTCCAGGTTGTGTCTTCAAGCCTGGAAGGGGCGTCGATTTGGAGACTGGCCGCCAACCCGTGTTCTCCGGGGGAATCGGTGAGATCAATGGGAACTGGCCCGAGTGCGGCAGTCCGCAGCCAACACAAGGGCGAGAAATAACAGCGGACTAAGCATGTAGCGCCTGCCGAGTCCCCGTGACCGGACGCGGGTTCGAATCCCGCCGCCTCCACCACCCTTCAACGTTATCTAAGTCATTGCTGAAAGCTGAGATAGCCTTTCAGCAATCCCGCCATATCCATCAATCTGCACCCATTGTGCATTCGCATAGACAGTCACCGTTTGATTTAGGTCTGAGTGCTAACGAGTTCCAGAACTTCTTCGGGATTTGCTCCAGTATTTTAAGCGGTCTGAGAACATGGAAACCTTGACTTCATACTGATAACAATAGTAAAATACTAGGAACCTTAGAATATAAGACGACCTTGAAACTGAAAGGACAATATGATAGGGGTTATGCTGTCGATTATCATCCTCACTGGTATCAATCCTCGAGTTTCTCCAGATAGAATGAGCACCTTCACACTTTCCGGCGGGTATGGCAACAGAACTGGAAGCAACGCTGTATCCGGTTCTATTGCGATGAGAACCAATCTTGTAGTACATCTTTCAAAGTCACTGGAAATCGGGCTTGATGGAGGATTCTATAACATTGAACAGGAACAATACCCCGGAACGGAAGAGTATCCTCTGACAAAAGGCATTATTCATGCAGGGGCCATTGGGCGCTACATATCTCAGGGTTCCAGATGGAGGTTCTTCATGGAGATAGGTTCCGGATTCTACTCGTGGAATCAGAGTTTTCTTGGATATAGCACTGGAGGGGGAATCCGATACTATCCCGCCGGATCAGATTATTTCTATCGCCTTGAGGGTAAATGGCACGACAACATTCAGATTTTGTCTGAACCGTCCCCAGGATTTTATACAATAACTGCAGGGCTTGGTTTATCATGGTAACAGGCAAGGTTTATCTGCGTGCGGTATCCCTATCATTGATTATTCTTCTGCTGGTCTCCTGCGGCAGCAATACTCTTGTCCAGCTGCCATCAACACCTGAGGAAAAACAGTCTGTGATTTTGTCGCTTCATCCCGGTAATACAATACAATATTCTACAAAAGGATCCGATGTTCTAAATGAAGGCGTGCTTCAGGAAGTGGCAGGCGACAGTTTATACATATGGTACAACGATACCGAAATCGGTGTTGCAACCGATGGGATTGATTCCCTCTGGGTCATGCAGCGATCTGTAGTATCAGGAGTTAAAACAGGAGCGATTATCGGATGGTCCGCCGTCACCGGTTACGCCATTTTAGGAGTTCTCTACATCAGTGCGATAGGTGAGAGTAGTGGCCATGTTCTTTTCCTGGCTTCTCTTATTGGTGTTGTCGGGGCTGTTGGAGGCGGAGGAATCGGAGCCTGTGCTGGGGCAGCCATAACTAAATGGGAGCGGCTATTCTAGACAGCCGGGAGGAAGGCGTAAAGATTGCCATCAGTGGCTGCGATATACATGACCCCATCCGAATTAAGCTATAGTTTGTTGTAACGCAACACTCATAGCTAAGGAGGATAAGATGCCCCGCGACAGTATTATACTGGGATTGAGCGGCTACAGGATACAGCGTATCCATGGTGGCAATCCCGTGATCATGAATGTCAGGTATACAGGAGAGGTGACCTGTCCGTTCTGCGGAAGTGATAGTCTCAGAACCAAAGCCAGATATATCAGGAAGTTACGTCACGACAACTACGGAACTAGACCCTGCTATATTCATCTGCAGGGTCGCAAATATCTCTGCAGGGATTGCGGGCGATATTTCAATCAACGCTTCCCTGGAGTGCTGCCCCGCTATCGCAGCACCGAGGTTTATCGACGTCATGTATTCCGGAATCACATGGATGGGATTTGCAGCAAGACCCTGGCTGAGCGAGAACGGATCGGCTCAGCCACCGTTGAGCGGTGGTATCAGAGCTTACTTGAGAAGCGGGTATCCGAGCGGAAGAACAGTCCATGTCCGGAGGCACTTGGTATTGATGAACACTTCTTCACCCGCAGGAAGGGTTACGTAACAACCTTCTGTGACCTTAAGCATCATAAGGTCTTTGATATCGCACTGGGACGCTCTGAACGATCCCTGGAAGGCTTCCTGAACAGTCTCAGGGGCAGGGACAGGGTCAAGATGGTGTGCATAGACCTGTCCAGGACTTACAGGTCTATCGTGAAGAAGTACTTCCCCAATGCAACCATAGTCGCAGACCGGTTCCATGTAATCCGTATCATCAATAACCACTTCCTCAATACCTGGAGAGCTCTCGATCCCGTTGCATCCAGGAACCGGGGATTATTATCTCTTATGCGCAGGCATGAGAAGAACATGCGGCCAGACCAACGTATTCGCTTGGAAGAGTACTTCAAAGGACATCCTGTTATCGGGTCCATTTACTCGTTCAAGCAGGAGCTGTGTCAAATGCTCCTGCGCAAAACATGCTGTCCAAAGACATGCCGCAAAATGATCCCCAGACTGATTGACCTTATTGCACAGCTTCAGAATAGCGGCTTTGATAATCTGGTTACCCTTGGCAATACACTTGATGACTGGATCGATGAAATAGTATGTATGTGGAGATATACGAAGAACAACGGTATCACAGAAGGCTTCCACAACAAGATGAAAATGATCGTCAGAAGAGCATATGGATTCAGAAACTTCGCAAACTATAGACTGAGAGTCAGAGCCTTATGTGCTTAAATTGGATAGGTGCCCCTGTTAATGGTGTAGAGCCAAAATCCTTGCTTATGCTCGAGAGTACAGCTGCTGGATTCATTCGATGGGTATAAAAAAATGGTGCCCCCGACACGATTCGAACGTGTGGCCTACGGTTTAGGAAACCGCCGCTCTATCCTGCTGAGCTACGGG